>CAZNIX010000092.1:0-12548 GCA_964573125.1 uncultured Thermoanaerobaculia bacterium | reverse complement strand
TTTGGTGTATGTGGCGAGGAGCCCAAGGATCTGAGTGTCAGGGTGAGCGAGAGCGGGGGCCAGCGAATTGGTCCGCCTGCGGATTATCGAGTGCCGATGTGTTGCCTCTTGTACCCGGAGATGGTGGAGCCCGGCGAGACGTTCGAGCGGGGCGTCCTGCTGAGCCAGCGTTTTCGCTTGGGCGAGTCCGGCGAATACGTCATCAGAGCGCGCTACCCGATTCCATCGCGGGCAGCGACCGATGAGCGGCTACGGCACTCGGCCGAGTTCACCTTAAAACTCCGGGTCACGCCAGAGGACAAAGGCCGATTGAGGACAGTTGCCGCGGAACTCGCTGCAACGGCTTGCAGGGACGGCGCAGAACCACCGATGGCACGCCTGGCGGCGCGCGCGCTCGCCACGATTGATGATCCTGTCGCGCGCCTCTACCTGACGAGACTTCTGGGCTGTAGCGACTTCTTGGTTCGCTTGGAAGGTGTTGCTGGCTTGCAGCGGGAGGGTTCGCCGAGGGCGATAGAGATCTTGATCGCGGCGGCAGAATCCGCCGATCCGGACCTGGCCGCTCTGGCCAGAGGGGCCCTCGAGGGCATCGTGCGGGGACCGCGTTCGATGGAGCTTTCCCCGGAGCTCGTTGCCCGCGCTCGCGCAGAGGTCGGAAAGGAGCAGATCCAATGACAGGGCCCCTGAATCGGGCTAAGGCCGGGCGCACGCTGCGGGTACTCTTGCGATCTTCGACCATAGCGCTAGCTCTCGCGCTGTACGGAGCACTCGCGGCACCGGCCGCGGCTCAGCTCGACGAGACCTGCACTGTCAGCGCCCTGAACCGCACGGCGCCGGTCGATGCGTCCGGGGTGTGGGTGCTTCCGAATGTCCCGAGCAACCTTGGTCCGATCCGCGTGCGAGCCACTTGTGTCTCGGACGGCGTCACCCGATCAGGCGAGTCCGAGCTGCTCCAGGTGCCGCCGCAGGGCATCATCCAGGTGCCCGAGATCCTCTTCGACCAACCGCCGCGGATCCCGTCCTCGCTGGAGCTCGCGAGCCCGGTAGCGACGATCACACTAGCCGGGGCGCAGGTGCAGCTCGGTGTGACGGGGCTCTACCCGGAAGGTGAAACGGCCGATCTGTCGAGCGCCGACACCGGCACGGACTACCGGGTGAGCAACCCGGCCGTCGCCACGGTCGACGGCGACGGCTTGCTGACGGCGCACTCCAGCGGCGCAGTGCTCATCAGCGCGGTCAACGAGGGTGCGCTGGCAGTGCTCCGCCTCGAGGTGATCACCTCGGCGGACTCTGACGGCGACGGCCTGCCGGACGACTGGGAGGTGGCCAACGGCCTCGACGCCAACGACCCGGTGGACGCCCTGATCGACACCGACCGGGACGGCCTGAGCAACCTGGAGGAGTTCCAGCTCGGCACCGATCCGCTCGACTCCGATACCGACGCCGACGGCCTGCTCGACGGCGAGGAAGTCCGGGAGCACGCCACCGATCCGCTGCTCCTCGACACCGACGGCGACGGGGTTTCGGACGGTCTCGAGCTCCAGGCGGGTAGCGATCCCCTCAACGCCAACAGCGTGAACCTGGCGCCGATCCTGGCCGGTCTGCTGGTGTCGCCGGAGAGCTTCACGCTGGTGTTCAACACGATCTTCGGCGAGGCGTCGCGGCTCCTCACGGTGACCGCGACGCTGATCGACGGCACCACGCTCAACGCCACCGCAGCGCGCTACGGCACTACGTACAGCTCGAGCGACGTGACGGTGGCGAGCTTCGGCGCCGAGGCCGGTCGGGTGTTCGCGGGCGCCGACGGTACCGCGACGGTGACGGCGACCAACGGAGCCTTCTCCGCGGAATCGCTGGTTCGGGTCGAGAGCTTCGCTCCCCAGCGGCTATCGTTCATCGCCCTTCCGGGATCGGCGAATGCGGTGGCCGTGGCCGAGGATCATGCCTTCGTCGCCTGCGGCTCGGCCGGCCTGCAGGTGGTCGACGTGTTCGATCCGGGCGCGCCGCAACGGGTGGGCTCGTTGAGCCTGCCCGGCACGGCGTTCGAGGTTGCGGTCGCCGGCGGGACCGCCTACGTCGCCGCCGGCGTCGGCGGGCTGGCGGTCGTCGACGTCGGGATCCCCGCCGCTCCAGCGCTGATCGCCACGGTGCCGACGCCGGCGCCGGCGCTCGACGTGGTGGTGGCCGGCGAGACCGCCTACGTGGTCGACGGCACGGCTCTCCTGGTGATCGACGTCGCCGACCCGAGCGCGCCGGTGCTCGTGGCGAGCCTGGCGCTGCCGGGCAGGCCTCGCGGCGTGGACGTCGAGGGTGACCTGGTGGTGATCGCGGCCGAGGCGGCGGGCGTGCACGTGGTCGACGTCTCGGACCCGACCAACCCGTCGCTGCTCGGCTCGACGCCGACCCGGCCGGACGGGACCTCGGATGCCTCGTCGGTGGCGGTGGTCGAGCGGACGGCCTACGTCGCCGACGGCGCCCGCACGCTCGGCGGCCTCAAGGTGGTCGACCTGAGCGTGCCGACGACGCCGGTGGTGGTCGGTGCGACCAGCGACGAGTTCGGGCTGAACGAGGTCGCGGTGGAAGGGCGATTCGTCCTGGCGGCCGACTACTTCTTCCCCAATGCGGTTCCGATCTTCAACGCCGAGATCCGGCCGCCGAGCTTCGCCGGCCTGATCGACTTCCGTTCGACGTTTTTCCGGGATGACAACGGGCTCGGCATCGCGGTGGCGGACGGTCTGGTCTACCTGGCGGGCAACCGTTCGCGCACGCTCCGGTTCGGCACGACGGGCAGCGGCGGCCTCCACATCGGCCGCTATGCCCGGGCCGAGGAGGAGCCCGTGCCGCAACCGCCGGCGGTCGAGCTGATCTCGCCGCCGCCGGGCACGGCGGTCCGTGAGCGGGCGTTCCTGACCGTCGAGGCCGAGGCGAGCGACGACGTGCGGGTGGACCGGGTGGAGTTCTCGATCGGCGGCGAGCTGCTGGCGAGCGACCCGGCAAAGCCGTACCGGGCAACCGTCCGCGTGCCGTTCGGCGTCGGGTCCGTCCTGCTCGGAGCGACCGCCTACGACGCGGCCGGCAACTCGACGGCCGCCGAGCCGGTGGAGCTGACGGTGCTGGATGACCCGCGACCGACCGTGCGTTTGCTGACGCCGGCGACGGGGCAGCGCGCGGTCGGGGGCCGCACCCTCGACGTCGCGGCCGAGGCGACCGACGACGTGCGGGTGAACAGAGTCGAGTTCACCGTCGACGGCGTGGTGGTGGCGACCGATTCCTTCTCCCCCTATCGCGCTCGACTGCCGGTGCCGTCTGCGGCGTCATTCACGGTCGCTGCGGTCGCCTACGACAACGTCGAGCAGTCCGACACCAGCGAGCCGGTAACCGTGCCCGTCGACCCCGACGCACCCCCAGTGGTGGCGATCCTCACCCCGGCCGACGGCGACGAGGTGACCGAGAACGCAGTGGTCTGGGTCACGGTGGGAGCGACCGACGACTACGGCTTGGTCGACGTGACCGTCTTCGTCGACGGCGAGCCCGCCAACTCCCGTGCGGTGCCGCCGTTCGATCTGCCGGTTCGCGTGCCGGCGGGCGCGTCCGCCTTCACGATCTCGGCCGCCGCGACCGACGATCTGGACCAGACCACGGTCTCGGACGCGGTGGAGCTGACGGTGATCGCGGATCCGTTGACGACGGTCGAGGGGCAGGTCGTCGACGCCGCGGGCTCGGGTGTCGGCGGCGCCGCGGTGAGCTGCGCCGGCCTCGGCGGCACGAGCGGCGCCGACGGCTCGTTCGTCGTGGCGGGCGTGCCGACCGCGGGCGGCAGAGTCGGCTGCTCCGCGGAGGTCGTGGTCGCGGGCGAGGTGCTCAGCGGAGCGACCGAACCGGTGCCGCCGGCACTCGGCGGTGTCACCGACGTCGGGAGACTGCCGGTCCTGCCGCAGCTCATCTACGCGGGCGCAGCCCCATTCGGCGATCCCGGCCGGCTGCTGGTGCTCGACGAGACGGCGGATCGGTTCCTCCCGTGGAGCGATCCGATCCAGCCGACGGGCCTGTCGGGGTTGGCGTTCGACCTCGCCGGCAGGCTGTGGGCGACGACGCTCGATCAGGAGTTGGTCGGCGACCTCCGGGCGGGTGGCGCGCGGACGCGCACCGCCGCGGCGAGCTTCGGGGGCTTCGGCGAGAGCGAGCTGCTGCAGCTCGACCCGGACACCGGCGCGGTGCTGGTGGAGGTCGGAGAGGTGGTCGATAGCCTGGGCTCGACGGTGCCGGTCGATGACCTGGCCTACGACCCGCTCTCGCAGCGGCTGTTCGGGGTCGACGCCGAGCCGTTCGGGGAGAGCGCGGTGTTCAGCATCGATCCTGCCTCGGGCGTCGCCGCACTCGTTGCCGATGGCTTCTCGCTGTCTTCGGCGGGCATCGCACTCGGCGCCGACGGCGTGCTCTACCTGGTCGGCATCGAGGACGAGGAGCCGCTGCCACAGGAGGTCGCGGGCGGCGCCAGGCGGGTCGGCCGGGGCTCGGTGCCGGAGTCCGAGTCGCTGACGTTGTGGGCGCTCGATCCCGCCGGGCGGGTGGTGCTCTCGGCTCCGATCGAGGGCACCGTGGGGGCCGAGATCGGCGGCCTGCTCACGGAAGCGGGTGGCGGCACACTCCTCGTGGCGGCGGGGCGAACGCTCTATCGGCTCGACCTCGCCAGCCTGACGTTGGCAGAGGTGGGCACGCCCGAGGGGAGCCACACGGGTGCGCTGATCGCTCTGGCACGGCGACCGCTCGCGGCGGCCCCCGCGGTCACAGAAGTCGTCGGCCGGATCCTCGACCAGGACGATGTGCCGGTCGCCGGTGTGCCGGTCGCGACGGTCGGGGTCGCGGGGGCGAGCGACGGGGCGGGCTCGTTCGCGCTCCCGGGCGTCGTGGTCCGCACCGGCCGGGTGCGGGTGGTCGCAGAGTCGCTGGGCGAGATCCGGCTCTCGCCGGCGGTGCCGCCCGTGGCCGGCGGTCTGACCGATGTCGGGACGCTCCTGGTCGGTGCCCGGGCCTGCGCCAGCGGCCAGTTCGTTTATGCCGATTTCGACCCCTCTCATCCGTGCGCGAGCGGACCGGTTTCCGGCGTCGTGGATCTCTTGGCGCTGAGCGAGGACGAGGAGGAGTGGCTACCGGCGGGGAGCGTGACGCTGCAGGCCGATGGCTCCTTCTGCGCCGACCTCCGACGGGGCGGAACTTTCCTGGCGGTTCAGAGCGGGGTCGCGTGCGCCTGCGGCGAGGTGGGCGTTTGCGAGGGGGTCATCGAGCTGAGCGATCCCAATGCCGCCGGCCGCTGCGTCGATCCGACTCCACTGTGCGAGCAGCTCGGTGTCGTGGCCTTGACCTGCTTCGTGTTCTGCGAGTGAGGTCGCCGGTGCGAGGGGTGCCGTGAGCGAACGGGACGGCTCGGGCGGGCTCAGCCGTCGCGCCGCCCTGGGCTTCCTCGGTCTCGGGAGTCTCGGCCTCGCCGCGCCTGCCCGCGCCGGCCGTCGAGGCCGCGACCCCGTGCCGCGCCGGCCCGGGGCCGACCGTGTTGAGCCGCGACTCGCCCGCGCCCACCGGGTGCGCACCGCCGCCGCGGATCTGGCCCGGGACCGCGGCGTCAGCGAGCACCACGCCAACGGCGACGAGGACCGCCTCCCCGGTCGCGTCGCCTGCTTCACCAAGGGCCTGCCCCACGACCGGGCGGGTCGCGTCGATCCCGCCGCCTACGACCTGCTCCTCCGCGCCCTCGCCTCGGGCGAGACCGCCGAGTTCGAGCGCATCCCGCTCGGCGGCTACGCCCGCCTCGCCAACCCGCAGGCGGCCTGGGCGTTCGAGCTGATCGGCCCCGACCCCTCCCAGCCGGCGCTGCCGGCGGCGCCCGCGCTCGACTCGGCCGAGCAGGCGGCCGAGATGGTCGAGCTGTACTGGCAGGCGCTGGTCCGCGACGTGCCGTTCAGCCGCTACGGCGACGATGCCGCTGCCCGGCGGGCCGCGGCGGAGCTCTCCGGGCTCGCCGGCTTCACCGGTCCCCACCGCGACGGAGCCGTCACGTCCGAGACCCTCTTTCGCGGTCCGACCGCCGGCGATGCCGCCGGCCCCTACGTCTCGCAGTTCCTCTGGCAGCCGATCCCGTGGACACCGATCCGGATCGAGCAGAGGATCCGCACCGCCGTCCCGGGCCTCGACTTCCTGACGAGCTTCGACGACTGGCTCGGCGTCCAGCGCGGAGCGCTCGCCGGCGTCAACCGCTTCGACGGCGAGGCGCGCTACATCCGCTCGGGCCGCGACCTCGCCGAGTACGTCCACCGCGACTTCACCTACCAGGCGTTCCTCGGCGCCTGCCTCGCCGCGCTCAAGATGGGCTCGCCCGCCGACGGCGCCAACCCCTACAAGCACTCGCGCACCCAGGGCGCGTTCACGACCTTCGGCCAGCCGTACCTGCTGTACCTGCTGGCGGTCGTCACCCAGGCGGCGCTCAAGGCGTGCTGGTACCAGAAGTGGCGGGTCCACCGCCGGCTCCGCCCCGAGGAGCTGGCCGGCCGCCTCGAGGCCCACCGCCGCGGCCTCGCCGAGCTGCCCGTGCACGGCGACCTCGAAGCCTCCGAGGCGCTCGGGCTGGTGGTGGAGCGGACCGGCTCGGCCGTCCTGCCGCAGGCGTACCCCGAGGGCTGCCCGCTCCACCCCTCCTACCCGGCCGGCCACGCGGTGATCGGCGGCGCCTGCGTCACCGTACTCAAGGCCTGTCTCGACGAGTCCTACGAGCTCCCCAGCCCGGTCGTCGCCCGCGACGACGGCCTGGCGCTCGAGCCCTACGACGGCCCACCGCTGACCCTCGGCGGCGAGCTCGACAAGCTCGCCGGCAACATCGCGTTCGGCCGCGACTTTGCCGGCATCCACTGGCGCAGCGACGGCGTCGAGGGCCTCAAGCTGGGCGAGGAGGTCGCGATCGCCGTCCTCGACGAGCTGCGGCTGACCGGCAGCGAGCTGTTCGCGGGCTACAGCCTGCGGCGATTCGACGGGCGGCGGGTGGCGGTGGGGTAACGCTCCGGCGGAGGCTCAGTCGCCAGGCCGAGGCGTAGCGGGAGCCGGCCGAGGTGGGTGATAGGAGCGGATCGCCTCCAGCACCTCCCCGAGCAGGCCGAGGTCGCGGGCGGCGCGGGCGATCCGACCGGGGCCTCCGAGTTGGACCGAGCGCGACAACGGCACGTCGCGAAGGGCCTCGAGGCGCTCACTCTGGGTGAGCCGCGCCAGCGCTTGGCGCACCTCCTCTTCGCGGGGTGCGCGCCGGCGCCGGCCGCGGCCGGGTGGGGTGCGGGGAGGTCGTGCCATCGTGGGTCCGCTTACAGTACCGCGGCACCGTATGTTCGCGCGCCGAAGAAACCCGTCCCCTGCCGCTGTCCTCAGTGGCGGCCGGCGCCGAAGATCGCACGGACGGCGCGGTCCGGCAAGAGCTCGAGCACATCCCCGATCGGCGCGTCCTGGTACTTGACGACGGTGCTCTGCGCGACGCCGAGGGCCTCGGCGGTGGCGGCGACCGTGCGGCCCTCGCGGCGGAGCCGGGCGATCGCCTGGCGCGTCGCGAGCGGGAGGCGCGGGCGGCCGCCGCGGTGGCCGTCGCGGCGGGCGTCGTCGAGCCGGTGGCGGAGGTGGGCGGCGAAGCGGAGCCGCTCCTGGGCCTCGAGCGAGCGCAGCGCCAGGGCGAGGAGCCGGCCGCCGTCGCCCAGGGTCGTCAGGTGCGGCTCGGTGTGGGACGCGAAGCGGACGCCGTGACGGCCGAGCCCGGCCAGGTGGCGCACGGTGGCGGTGATCCCCCCGGGTAGAAACTCGGCGAGCGAGCGGAAGAGCACCAGGTCGAGCCGGCCGGCTTCGGCGTCGGCGATCAGCCGGTCGAAATCGTCGCGCGCGGCGGCGGTGGTGTCGTCGAAGTACTCCTCGACGAGCCGCCATCCCGCATGCTCGGCGGCCCAGGCCCGCAGGGCGTCGAGCGAGCGGTCGACGGCGGCCGTCGTCTCGCCGGCGGCGTAGATCCCCACCCGGAAGCGTTCGGTCGTCATCGTCGCGGTCCTCCTCCCGGTCGCGCGGGGTGAAGCCTAGCAGGCGCGCCCACCGCCGATCGACCCTGCGCGAGAATGGGGGGACACCTACGTAGGTGGGAGCAGACACCGAGCGGGGCATCCCGCCCCCGGGGCCGCTGCTCCTGGAGGAGAGGCCGATGCGTACTCGAGCGAGTTTACGAACGATTGGCGGTGTACTGCTGGTGGCCGTCCTGGCGGTCCAGCCGGCGGCGGCGGCGCCCGGTGGCGAGCTGGACCGGGGGGCGGGGTGGATCGGGACCCTCGAGGCGTGGTGGGGCGGGCTGGTCGATCGGCTGGTCGCAGCCTCCGGCGGGAGCGAAACGGACGGCGGGCCGGGCATGGACCCGGCCGGCGCGAGCGCCGGCGGCGGGGAGGAAGCGGATGGCGGTCCGAGCATCGATCCGTGGGGTGTGAGCGCCTCCGAGGAGGAGGAGAGCGACGGCGGGCCGGGTATCGATCCACTCGGCTAAAACACTTGTAAGTATCGGCGCCGGTGCAGTTTATCGGCGCCGATCCCTGTCCCTTCCTCTCCTTCCGCCGGCACTCCCTTGACGGGCTCATGACGCACTGCACGGCGGGAGGAACGACCATGTGCGACGGTCACATCACGGCCTGGCTGCGGCGCGCCCGGGACCAGGGGCGGCTGCCGAATCGGGTCTACATCGGACTGCTCGAAGAGCATGTGGAGGAGGTGTGCGCGAGCTGCCGTCAGGAGGCGGAGACGTACGCGAGAGGAGGGGGCGCCAGCCTGTCGGCCGAGCCGCGCACGGGCGAGGAGTGGCAGCGGGCGGCCGAGGAGCTCGAGGAGCTGCTGGCGCTCCCCGCGGCCGAGCGGGTGGGAGCGGTCCGGCGCGCCCGCCGGCGCTTTCGGAGCCCGGCCCTGGCGCGGCTGCTGGTCGACCGGAGCTTCGCCTGCCTGCCGCACGACCCCCAGCGCTCGCTCGATTTCGCGACGCTGGCGCTGGCGGTGGCCGAGGCGAGCGGCCGGCCGGGGATGGGGGAGGCCCATGCGCTCGCGTTGGCCCATCAGGGCAACGCGCTGCGCGCGCTCGGTCGGTTGCCCGAAGCCGGCCGGTGCTTCGAGCGCGCGCGGGCGCTGGTCCGGCACGGCGTCGCGGTGGCCGACTCCCGGGAGGTGATCGCGGACATCCAGGTGTATGCGACGCTCGCTTGCTGCGAGGGCATCTACTATCGCGAGCTGGGACAGTGGGAGGCTGCGGAGGAGCGGCTCAACCGAGCGGCGCTATTCTGGACGGTCGCGGGCGATCTGAGCAGCATCAACGGGGTCGCGCTGTCGCTCGCCGAGCTGTACGTGCGCTCGGGCAACGTGCCGGACGCGCTGCAGGCGGTGACCAACCTGCTCAAGCACCTGAGCCAGCGCAAGGAGCCGAAGCTCTACTGGATCACCCGCTTCAACTATGCCTGTTTCCTGGCTGAAGCCGATCTGTGCGAGACGGCCCAGAAGGAGCTGCGGGCGTGCCTGTCCTCGCCGGGTTTCCCGCGGGACGCCTTCATGGACCGGCGCATGCAGTGGCTCGGCGGGCGGATCGACTACGAGCTCGGCGACCTCGCCGCGGCGGAGCCGAAGCTCGCCGCGGTGCGCGCCGGCTACCTCGAGGAGGGCAGCGGCATCAACATGGCGCTCGCCTCGCTCGACCTGGCGCTGGTGTACCTGGCGCAGGGCCGAACGGCCGAGCTCAAGCAGACCGCCGAGGAGATGACTCTGATCTTCGGCGCCAACGACGTGCACGGCGAGGCGATGGCGGCGCTGATCCTGTTCCAGGAAGCGGTCCGGCAGGAGCAGATCACGGCGGCCTACCTGGGCCGGCTGCGCAAGTACCTGGACCGGTCGCGCCACCAGCCGGGCGTCGCGTTCGAGAAGCCGTCGTAAGAGCCGAAACCCGGCCGCGCGATCGAAGCGGAGAAAAAGGCGGCCGCGGGAGCATGCTCGTGATCCCGCGGCGCGCGTAGAAGACCTGCGCCCCGGCCCCGGGCAGACGCGGGCCCGGGGCGGAGCGCAGGCCGAAACCGGGAAGTCGTCAGCCCTCCCCGCCGTCCGGCTCCTCCTCCCCGCCCTCCGGCGTGGCGTCGTCCCCGCTCTCCGCGAGCGCGAGCACGAACTCGATCCCCCGCCGGATCACTTCGCCCTCGGAGCGCCGGGTGCGGAAGGCGAGACGGCGCAGCCGCTCGTTCTGCTCGTGGGTGATCCACATGTTCTTCCGGAACATGCCGTTCCGCGTGACGGTGGTCTTCCCACCGCGCGGGCCCGTGACCCGCTTGCCGGCGGCTTCCTTCGGCGGCTGCTCCTTGACCATCCCCTACCTCCCGTCAGCACGCAGTAGCGCATCTGTCACTAGGCGGAAGGGTAGCAACTACGGCATCAAGCGAAGTAAACGAAGGATTTGCGAGCAGACGTGAGCCGAGACTGGACAAGCGGGCGAGGAACCTTGTAATATCATTTAGATAGGGTGATAGTGCGTAAGTACGGCTTGATGCTTGGGTGACTCGTACACATATGCAGGCACCGAGCGCGAAGGAGCCGTCCGGTGGAGGGCCGGGAGAGTCCACCCGGAGGGGCCGCGAACCGGCCGGCCGGGGAGGCGTGGGTGCTGTGGGGAGGATTGTTCTTGCGACTCGCGCTCCGCGGCGGGGAGCTGCTGTGGCTCACGAACCTGCCGTATCTGCGGTGGCGGAAGCCGGCGGGCGACGAGGGGCGGCGGCGGGGCGGGCGGCGATCGTAGGTGCGCAGCGACCGCGCGAGGCGGCGGTGCCGCGGCATCGCCAGAGTTCGAGGCTGTTGAAGAAAGGAGGCGTGAGATGAGAGCCCGGAGCTGGATGTCGGCGTTGGTGGTCGGAGGCGCTGTGCTCGTGGGCGGCGCGGGTGCCGTGGCCGACGAGGCGGAGGAGCCGGCGGTGATGAGGATCGAGCTGGAGGAGGGGCGGGCACCGGACGGACGGGTGGTGGCGATCCGTGTCAGGGCGGAAGGCAGGGGACTGGGCACGTGCGGGGAGACCGATGGCGTGGAGTTCTCGAAGGTAGGCGAGGCCGTGGCTTCGAGAACGCAGCCGGTCGCGTTCGAGATCGAGGGACTCGACTGTGAGGTCGTCGTCTCTTGGGGGGAGAGCGGGCCGTGGATGATCCAGGTACGAGGAGGGAAGGTCCAGGCAAAGAGGCCGGCGGCTGCTCCGATCGACACGCAAGAATCAGGCGGAGGAGCCGAGGCGCGGGATCATTCGTAGGCGCGGATAGCACGGGCGACGCCTTGTAGAGAGCGACGGGAGATCGTGCTTGCTGGGTCAGGGGGGCGGAAGGGATGAGCAAGGTCAAGGAGCAGGCCAGGCAGATCGTCGACAGGTTGCCCGAGGACGCGACATGGGACGACGTGATGGTCGAGCTGTACCTCGAGGAGAGGCAGGCCGATGCAGCGAGGGCCCCCGAGCGGCCCCCGGGCGCAAGGTCGGAGCGTTGGGTCCGTCGATGAGGGACGGTGAAATGGCGCCCGGTGCCGGAGGGATAGTAACGATGCCGACAACCCGCAAGGCGACCGACGGCGCGTTCGATCCGATCGGAAAGGTGATGGCGGTCCTCGACATCTGGCTCATCCCGATCGGATGGATGTTCGGCCTCATGTTCGTCGGCCTGGGCGTGATCGCGCTGCCGGCCTTCGTCGAGGGCGGGGACGCCGGCCTGCTCGCCCTCGGGGTGGCGCTGCTCGGGCTCGGCCGCGCCGCCGCCGCGGCAGTCTACGCGCGGCGGCACCGGTGCCGGTGCGGCGAGCGAGAACCGGGAGAGGGCGAGGCGGCGGCGGCGGACTAGCCGCGGTCCGCGGTGTGGAGGGCGCGACCGTCAGCCGCACAGGCGGAAGTGATCGAGGAACGCCCGCAGAGCCTCGGGGTCGGCGGGCGTGCCGGCGAGGTCGGTCTCGGCGGCGGGCCGATCGGGGGCGGGATCGGGGGCGAGCCAGAGGCCGAGGCGGAGGCGGCGGTCGCCGGCGCAGTCGAAGAGCAGCATGGTCGCGAGGCCCGGGAACTCGCGCCGCGGCGACCCCTCCTCGGCGAGGCCGAAGCGGGCGTCGTCGAGGCGCACCGTGCCGCGGCGGGCGTACCAGAGGACGGCGGCGCCGCCGGCCGCGACCTCGCCGCGCCCCAGCTCCTCGCGCGCCTCGAACTCGACCTCGGCCTGGCGGATGCCGGCGGCGGGCGGGGCGGCGCCGGTGAAGACGGCGCGCAGCGCCCGCTCGCGACCGAGCCAGTCGGGCATGTCGACGAAGAAGAACGCGCGCTCGACGTGCGCGCGGTCGCCCCCGGGGGCGGCGTCGGCGAGCACCGCCATCGAGAGCACGCCGAACGGCATGAGCAGCGCGCCGACCGGCTGGTAGCCGGGCGGCGGCGCGCCGTGGGGGAGCACGGCGGCGACCGCGGCCGCCCGCGCCGCCGGATCGGCGCGCATCCGCTCGAAGCGCCGCTCGG
>CAZNIX010000091.1:0-12741 GCA_964573125.1 uncultured Thermoanaerobaculia bacterium | reverse complement strand
CGGCGAGCTGGCGGCGGCGCGCGCCACCCGCCCCCACCCGGCGCTCGGCCAGCTCGACGCCCGGCGCTGGCTGCGCTTCCTCGCCATCCACCAGGAGCACCACCTGCGGCTGGCGCGCGACATCCGCGCCGCGGCCGGCCTGCCGGCGCGGCCGGCGGCGGCGGGGGCGTAGAGCGTGCGCGCCTGGTTCGCGACCGCCGTCCTCTTTGCCGTGCGTACGGTGGTGCGGGTGCTTTGGCGGGTCGAATCGCGCTGGATCGGCGAGGTGCCGGAGGGCGACCGGTGGGCCGGCATCCGGGTGGTCGCGATCCTCCACCACACCAGCCTCTTCGAGCCGATCTTCGCCGCCGTCGCGCCGTTCCGGTTCCTGGTCAAGCTCGCGCGCCACGGCGTCATCCCGGTCGCCGACATCACCGCCAACCGTCCGGTCGCCGGCCGCTTCTTCAAGAGCCTGACCGCGCACGTGGTGTCGATCAGCCGCCAGCGCGACCACACCTGGCGCGAGGTGCTGGCCAAGATCGAGGACCCCCAGCGGATCGTCGCGTTGCTCCCCGAAGGGCGGATGATGCGCGCCACCGGTCTCGACAAGGAGGGCAAGCCGATGACCGTGCGCGCCGGCATCGCCGACATCCTGCTCGCCACCCCGAGCGGCCGCATGCTGCTCGGCTACAGCGCCGGCCTCCACCACATCCACTGCCCCGGCGAGGGGCTACCGCGGCTGTTCAAGACCGCGCGCATCCAGCTCGAGGTGGTCGACATCGCCGCCTACCGCGAGCGCCTGCTCGCCGAGCACGGCGAGTCGGCCTTCCGCAGCGCCGTGGTCGCCGACCTCACCCGCCGCCGCGACCTCTACTGCCACGACTGGACCGCCGAGTAGCCGGCGTGCGAACATTCCGCCTCCGCCGCCGGCCGCCCCCATGAAGAATCCAGGCCGGAGCGCCGCGGCGAGGAGCGCACCATGGTCAAGTCGAGCGAGCTGCCCCACGACCGCCTCTACGAGATCCGCCACTCGGCCGCCCACGTGATGGCCCAGGCCGTGCTCGAGCTGTACCCCGAGGCCAGGCTCGGCATCGGCCCGCCGACCGCGACCGGCTTCTACTACGATTTCGACCTCGGCGCCGGCGAGGACGGCCGGCCGCGCACGTTCACGCCCGAGGACCTCGAGCAAATCGAACAGCGCATGCGCCGGATCATCGGCGGCCGCCACCCGTTCGAGCGCCGAGTGCTCTCGGCGGCGGAGGCGCGCGCGCTCTTCGCGGACCAGCCCTACAAAGTCGAGCTGATCGCCGGCCTCGAGCGGGGGCAGGTCGACGAGGACGGCAACGAGATCGCCGCCGCGCCCGAGATCTCGACCTACCGCCAGGACGCGTTCGAGGACCTCTGCCGCGGCCCGCACGTCGAGCACACCGGCCAGATCCCGGTCGACGCCTTCAAGCTGATGAGCGTCGCCGGCGCCTACTGGCGGGGCGACGAGGCGAACCCGATGCTCCAGCGCATCTACGGCACCGCTTGGCGCAACAAGAAAGACCTCCAGCACCACCTCGACATGCTCGAGGAGGCGAAGCGCCGCGACCACCGCAAGCTCGGCAAGGAGCTGGAGATCTTCACCTTCGACGACGAGGTCGGCCCCGGGCTCCCGCTCTGGCTCCCGCACGGCGCGGTGATGATCGAGGAGCTGGAGACGCTGGCCAAGGAGATCGAGGCGCGCCGCGGCTACCAGCGGGTGCGCACGCCGGAGCTGGCCAAGGAGAGCCTGTTCACGCGCTCCGGCCACCTCCCCTACTACGCCGAGAGCATGTTCCCGCCGATGGAGCTGGAGGAGGGCGAGCGCTACTACGTCAAGCCGATGAACTGCCCGTTCCACCACAAGATCTTCGCCGCCCGCCCGCGCTCCTACCGCGAGCTGCCGCTGCGCCTGGCCGAGTACGGCACGTGCTACCGCTACGAGAAGTCGGGCGAGCTGTTCGGGCTGATGCGGGTGCGCTCGCTGCACATGAACGACGCCCACATCTACGTCACGGAGGAGCAGTTCGCCGACGAGTTCCTGGCGGTGATCGATCTTTATTTCGAATACTTCAAGCTGTTCGGGATCGAGCGCTACCAGATGCGGCTTTCCACCCATCATCCGCGCGGTCTGGGCAAGAAGTACGTCGACAACGCGCGCCTCTGGCAGAGCACCGAGGAGCTGGTGCGACAGGCGATGGCGCGCGGCGGCGTGCCGTTCGTCGAGGCGCCCGACGAGGCGGCGTTCTACGGCCCGAAGGTCGACGTCCAGATCGAGAGCGCGATCGGCCGGGAGTTCACGCTCGCGACCAACCAGGTCGACTTCGCCCAGCCGGCGCGCTTCGACCTCACCTACGTCACCCCCGAGGGGGGCGCGGCGACGCCGCTCTGCATCCACCGCGCCCCGCTCTCCACCCACGAGCGGCTGATCGGCTTCCTGCTCGAGCACTACGCCGGCGCCTTCCCGGTCTGGCTCGCGCCCGAGCAGGTGCGCGTGATCCCGATCTCCGACGCCCACAACGAGTACGCCGAGAAGCTGGCGGCCCGGCTCGCCGGCGAAGGCGTACGCGCGAGCGCGGACACCTCCTCCGAGCGCATGAACGCGAAGATCCGCCGCGCCCAGCTCATGAAGGTGCCGTACATCACCGGCGTCGGCGACCGCGAGGTCGCCGAAGGCACGGTGGCGCTCAGGAAGCGCGACGGCACGCGGGCGGATGGGATGGGGGCGGAGGAGTTCGTGGGCCTGGTGACGGGGAAGGCCGAGAGCCGGTCGGCCGAGCTGTAGTCCGCCGAGCTGTAGTCCGCCGAGCTGTAGTCCGCCGACCGCATCGCCACTCCCCCACGCACCGGCGCACAGGCGCCTCGACTCCGCTCACCCACGCCCGGACAAAACTGCATTACATCAATACTCCTATACATAGTTGACTTGACTACATCACACCGCATCGTCTAACGTCCTCGCTCGGTACGGACAGCCCGGGGATCGGAGAGCCGCTTCCGAGCGGCAGACCCCTCCCACGGGTCCGATCCAGGCGGGGCACCGCCGATGGGTTCCGTTTCCGAGTCAACAGACAAACAACGATCTAAAGAAGTACCAAGGAGGTCATCTCATGGTCCACATTCTCGCGCTCCAGGCCAGGGAAGCCGAGCTGGAGAAGGACGTGGAGCCTGTTCCGCAGAACAGCAACACGAGCGTCACTTGTACCGGCCATAGCTGCTGCAGCTGCAACTGCGGCGGCAGCAACTAGCAGATCACCCGTAGGGCACAGAGCCGCCTGGTGCCCCGCCGGCTCTGTGCCCTCGGTTCCCGGCGGCTGGCGGGCGCGCTCCGCGCGCGCGGTCCCGTCCGGTCCCAGGGATTGCCGACGGATGAGAGACTTCGAGTTCTTCACCTTCGTCTCGCCCGACTACTTCGAGCCACTGGCGCGCTTTCCGATCGGTCCCCGCTACCGGGACCTGGTCCGGGAGCTGGTCCCCCCCGCCTGGGTCGTCGAACGGTTCGAGGTCTGGCTGATGGCGAGGCCGGCCGAGTACCGATCGATCGACCAGGGGTTCAAGATCCACCTCTCGGCGACCTCGCGGACCGCCGAGGAGACGCTCCGACGCGCCGTCCCCGAGTGCGTTCGGGCGGGCGTCGCGTTCAAGGTCGCCGCCGATCCCCAGCTCCTCTGGCTGACCAACTCCAAGAACTACCATCGGGGCTCCTCGGGCAAGTTCCTGGTCGCCTACCCGCAGACAACGCAGGCGTTCACCGATCTGATCGCGGCCCTCCACCGCGCGACCGCGGGGCTCGAGGCCCCCTACATCCTGAGCGATCGCCGCTACCGCGACAGCAAGGTCGTCTTCTACCGCTACGGCAGCTTCCTCCAGATCGACCGCCTGAGCGTCGACGGGCAGCGGACGCCGTGCATCCGCGATCCGCAGGGCGAGCTGGTCCCGGACGAGCGCTTGCCCTACTTCAAGCTGCCGGTCTGGGTCGAGGATCCCTTCCCCCCGGACCCGCCGGCCGCGGGCGGCCCCGACCAGCTTCTCAACGGCCGCTACCGGATCGAGAGCGCGCTGGTCTTCTCCAACGCCGGCGGCGTCTATCGCGCCGCCGACGAGCGCACCGGAGCCAACGTCATCATCAAGGAAGCGCGGCCCTGGACCTGTTTCTGGACCCAGGACGGTGAGCCCGGGCACATCGACTCGATCGAGATCCGCCGCAAGGAGTTCCGCCTCTTGCAGAAGCTCCAGGGTCTCGGCTGCGTTCCGGAGGCGGTCGAGCTGTTCCAGGAGTGGGAGCACCTGTTCCTGGTCGAGGGCTTCGTCGACGGCCAGCCGCTGTCTCGCTTCCGCGCCTCGGACGACTTCATCCTCATCCCCTACGCCCACCTCAAGACTCGGGTCGAGCGCTTCTGCCGGGGATTCCGCCACGTCGCGCTCGAGCTGATCCGCCTGGTCCGCCGAGTCCACGGCCGCGGCGTGCTGATCAACGACCTGTCGCCGAACAACGTGATGGTCGACCCGGAGACCAGGGCGCTGATCCTGATCGACCTCGAGTGCGCGCTCGACCTCGACGAACCGGACCTGGTCGACGCCTTCGTGCGCAACATGTTCACGCCCGGCTTCCGGCGTGCCAGCCGGGTGGGCGACCGCGAGCTCGGCTTCGAGGACGACTTCTTCGCCGTCGGCATGATCCTCTACAGCCTGCTGATGCCGATCCAGTCGCTGTTCGGCCTCAAGCCGGGGGCGGAGGACGAGTTCCTGACCGAGATCGAGCGCTTCGCCACCCTGCCGCCCGAGGTCGGCGAGGTGATCCGATCGCTGTCGGCGGGCGAGGCCGAGCGCGCCGAGGCGACGCTCCGGCGCTGGCGTCCGCGCGCCGCGGTCGCCGCCGCCTGGGCGCGGCGGGCGAACCGCGAGGAGGATCCGTGGCCGGCGCGGCGGGCCGGGCTGGACGGGCGGATCCGGCGTACCCTCGACGGCATCGGCGCCCATCTGCTCGCGAGCTACGACCTCACCCGCACCGACCGGCTCTGGCCCGGCGACATCGAGTCGTTCCGCGCCCACCCGCTGAACCTGGCCAACGGCGCCGGCGGGCCGCTGCTTTTCCTCCACGACAGCGGGCTCGGGATCCCTCCGCCCCTGATAGAGTGGTTGCGCGATCGAAGGCCGACCAGAGACGACTGCCCGCCCGGGCTCTTCTTCGGCCTTGCCGGCATCGCGCAGGTGCTTGCGGAAGTGGGGTACTCGGAGCTGGCCACCGACGCGCTCGACGAGGCCTGCCGTTCGCCGCTCGCCTTCGCGGCCCCCGGCTACCTATACGGCGCCGCGGGCTGGGGTCTGGTCCAGCTCTGGTTCGCGGCGGGCGGCCGGAGCGAGGCGCTCGACCGCGCGCGCGAGGCCGGCGAGCACCTGCTCGCCACCGCGGAGCGGCGGCCACGCGGCCTGTGTTGGGTCCACCCGCCCGACGAGCAGGTCCACTTCGGCCTCGGCTACGGCGCCAGCGGCGTCGCGCTGTTCCTCCTCCACCTGGCGCGCGCCACCGGTGAGGCGCGCTACCTGCGGGCGGCGGAGGAGGCGATCCGGTTCGAGCTCGCCAGCGCCGCCAACCCGCGCGCGAGGCGGCTGAGGTGGCCCAACTCCGAACAGCGCCTGGACGTCCACGAGCCCTACTGGCGACACGGCAGCGCCGGGATCGCCGCCGTGCTCGTCCGCTTCGCCTCCGAAACCGGCCGGGCGCGGTACCTGCGCGCGGCCGAGCACGCCGCGGCGTTCGCGTACTGCAAGTTCACGGTCCAGCCGACGCAGTTCGAGGGCCTGTCCGGCTGCGGCGAGACCGTCCTCGACCTCTACCTCGCCACCGGCGAGGAGCGCTACCTGCGCCTGGCGTACGAGGTCGCCGAGAGCATCCTGCTCTACGCCGTCGAGCGGCCGGAGGGGATCATCTTCCCCGGCCGCCTGCTGGTCCGCCTGAGCCACGACTTCGGCATCGGCTCGGCGGGGGTCGGCCTGTTCCTGCACCGCCTGCTCCACCCACGCCCGCGACGTTTCCATGACCTCGCTCCGCCCGCCGCCGCGTCCGCCGTCCCGGTGGCCGCGGAGGGCGAGCTGGCGGTGCCGGCGTGAGCCGCAGGGGCAAGCCCGCGGCCGCGGCCGGTGCGCCCGAGCGCCGCGTCGACTACCTCCGCACCCTGCGCGAGAGCCTCGCCCTCGTGGCGGCGTCGAAGGGGTTGTTCACGCTCGTCCTCGGAGTCTCAATGCTCGGCGCGCTGCTGACCGGCGTCGGCGACCCGGTCACGCTGAAGTGGCTGATCGACAGCCTGACCCGCGGCGACGCCCGCTTCTTCTTCGTGCTCGGCGGCCTGCTCCTGCTGCTCTACACCGCCCTTCGGGTGGTCGCCTACGCCACCGAGCTGGCAGGCCAGCGGCTCAAGAACCGGATCCAGGCGCGGCTGGTCGGCGAGGCCCTCCGGCGCTTCTTCCGCCTCGGCTACCGCGAGGTGCTGCGCAACGACCGCGGCTACTTCATCTCGCGGATCTACGACGAGCCGGCGCGCGCCGGTGAGGCGGTCGACCTCCTGGTGCGGCTGTTCAGCAGCGTGACCGTAGCCCTGGGCGCGATCGTCGTCTGCCTGGTGCTGTCGTGGCAGGTGTCGCTCTTCCTGTCGCTGGTGGTGCCCGTCCTGCTCGTCCTGGCCGATCGCTTCGGCCGCCGCATCCGCAGCACCTCCCTGCGCGAGACCGAGGCCGAGGCGCGGTTGCGCGAGGGTCTCGGGCGGGCGGTGGAGAGCTTCAAGACGGTGCGGCTCTTCGGCCTCCAGAAACGGGTGGAGACGGTGGCCGGGAGCCTGACCGGCGGCTTCCTGGACACCACCTTCGAGCGCCAGAAGACCTCGTCGAAGTTCCAGATGCTCAGCGGCACCTTCCTCTCCTACGCGGAGATGGCGGTGCTGGTGGGCACCGGCTTCCTGGTGCTTCAGGACCGGCTGACCGTCGGCGGGCTATTCGGTTTCATGACCGCCTACTGGCGGGTGGTCAACTCGATTCGCGGCCTGGCCGGACTGATGCCCTCGTTCGCCCGGCTGTCGGCGCAGCTCGAGCGACTGCGCGAGTTCGGCGCGCCCGAGCCCGCGGCCGTCCCCTCCGCCGCTGGCGCGCGCCTGGAGCTGCGCGGCGCCGCCGTCGGCTACGACGACAAGCCGGTGCTCGAGGACCTCGACCTGCTGATCCGGCCCGGCGAGAGGATCCTGATCCTGGGGCCCAACGGCTCCGGCAAGTCGACCCTCGCGCACCTGATCTGCGGCTTTCTCGAGGCGAGCGCGGGCAGCGCGGTGGTCCCGGGACCGGCGCGGACGAGCGCCCTGCTCTGGCCGTTCGGCTTCATCCCCGGCACAGTCCGCGAGAACCTCGCGCTCGACTCCCTGGGCGAGCCCGCGCGCCGGACGGCGAACGAGATGCTCGCGCGGTTCGGCCTCGACGGCGAGCTGGAGCGCGACCCCGCGGCCCTGTCGGAAGGGCAGAAGCGCAAGCTCCAGGTCATCATGGTCCTGCTCAAGGATGCCGACTACTATGTGTTCGACGAGCCGCTGGCGAGCGTCGACGTCGGCAGCAAGCCGATGCTGGTCGACGCCATCCTCGGCCGCACCGAGGGGCGCGGGCTGGTGATGATCCTGCACGGCGAGGAGCACCTGCGCGAGCGGTTCGACCGCGTCCTCGACCTCGGCGCACCGGCCGGGACGGCGGCGCTGGCGATGGACGCCACCGGCTGAGGGCACCGAGGGACGGCCGCAAGCCATGGTCGGCCACTACTTCACGGTTACCCTCCGCGGCCTGCGCCGGCACCGGGCGGCTTTCCTGCTCAACGTCGTGGGGCTGGCCACCGGGCTCGCGAGCGCGCTGCTGATCGGCCTGCTGGTCACCTCCGAGCTGCGCTACGACCGCGACCATCCGGCCGCCGACCGGAGCTACCGCGTCGCCCACGTCATCACCCTCAACGGCCGCGAGATCCAGGTGCCGATGGTGCCCGGGCCGATGGCGGTCCGAATCGAGTCGTCGCTGCCGGTCGCCGAGCGCGCCTGCCGTTTCGTCCGCCGCTCGATGGTGGTGGCGCGCGACGAGCACCGGTTCATCGAGAAGGACGTCTTGTTCGTCGACCCGTCGTTCTACGACATCTTCGCGCTGCCGGTCATCAGCGGCCGGCTCGCAGACGCCCGGACGCGCCCCGACGTGGTGGTGGTCACCCCCGCCGTCGCGCGCAAGTATTTCGGCGCCGCTTCCCCGGTCGGGGAGCAGCTCGTCATCGGCGGCGACACCTTCACCGTGGCGGCCGAGGTCGAGGACATCGCCGACCGCTCCCACCTCGGTTTCGCGCTGATCGCGCCGCTCGCGGCGCTCGGGGGCGGCGACTGGATCGAGCGCTGGTCGGCGAACAACTTCTTCACCTACGTCACCCTGCGACCCGGCGGCCGGGGCGAGGACCTCCAGCGCTGGCTCGACCGGCTGGTCGAGCAGGAACTGGGCCCCGCTTTCGCCACCTCGATCGGCAAGACCTTCCCCGACTTCCTGGCCCAGGGCGGGCGTTTCGGCTACTTCGCGCAGTCCCTGCGCTCGATCCACCTGACCTCCCGCCTCAACGCGGAGCTGCGGCCGAACGGCGACCTGCGCACCGTCCTGGCGCTGGCGGTCGTCGGGCTGCTCATCCTCTCGATCGCGTGCGCCACTTACATCAACCTGACCACCGCGCGCAGCACCGACCGCCTCCAGGAGATCGGCGTCCGCCTCGCGGTGGGCGCCGGCCGGCGCGACCTGGCGTCGCAGTTCCTGCTCGAGACTGCGCTCACCGTGGTGTTCGCCGGCCTGCTGGCGGTGGCGGTGGTGGCGGCGATCCTCGCCCTCACCGAGTGGGACGGCAAGGGGGAGGTGCTCGGCCACCTGCTCGCCACCCCGCGCGCGGCGGCCGCGATCGCCGGCGGACTGGTAGCGGTCGTCGGCCTCGCCGGCCTCTACCCCGCCCTGGTCCTGTCGTCTCTGCGCCCGGCGTCGATGATCGGCCGCGGGCGGACCGGCGGCCCCGGGGGCAATGCGCTGCGCCGCGCGCTGGTCGTGTTCCAGTTCGCGGCCGCGACGGTGTTGATCGCGTGGACGCTGATCATCTCGCGCCAGATCGACTTCATGCGCGACAAGGACCTCGGCTATCGGCCGGAGGGTGTGGTCGTGCTCGACGGTGCGCGGGAGCTCGGTGAGCGCTGGGCGGTTTTTCGCGACGAGGCGGCGCGGTTGCCCGGGGTGGCGGCCGCCTCCGCCGCCAGCGGCGGTCCCGCGCGCTTCGTGCTCGAGGCTTTTCTCTACCCCGGCGAGTCGACGCGCGAGGAGGACTTGGTGCTGACCACGCTGATCGAGGCCGACGGCGGCTATGCCCACACGCTCGGCCTCCGGCTGATCGAGGGCGATCCCTACACCGACGAGCAGGCGGCCGCGCGCGCGCTGATCCTGATCAGCCGGAAGGTCCGCGAACGGCTGGGATGGCCGACGGCGGCCGGACGCCTGGTCACGGTCGGCCACGTGCCGGCGACCGTCGCCGGGGTGTTCGAGGACATCCACCTCGACCCCCTGCTGCAGCCGATGCGGCCGGCCGTGATCCGGCCCCTCGGCGGCGCGCCCGCGGCGATCGTCCTGCGCCTCACCCCCGGGGCCGGCGCCGAGGCCCTGGACGCCGTCGGCCGCGTCTGGAGCCGGTTCGTGCCCGAGCGGCCGTTCTCCTACGCGTCCCTCGAGGGCGAGCTGGCGGCCGCCTATCAGGGCGAGCGCCGGCTGGCGGCCGCAGTGAGGGGGTTCGCGATCATCGCCGTCGTGCTGTCGTGTCTGGGCATCTACGGGCTCGCCGTGCACAGCGCCTCGCGCCGGCGACGCGAGATCGGGATCCGCCGCGCGATCGGGGCCGGCACCGGCGAGATCACGACCATGATGGTGTGGGACTTCTTCCGCTGGGTCGTCCTCGCCGTGCTGCTCGCCGCGCCGCTGGCGCTCTACGCCGCGAGCCGCTGGCTCGAGCGTTTCGCCCACCGCGCCGAGGTCCCGCCCTGGCTGGTGCCGGCCGCCGCCGCCGTCGTCTGCCTGCTCGCGCTCTTCGCGGTCGCCTCGCAGGCGCTGTCCGCCGCGGTGTCCAATCCGGCACAGTGCCTGAGGGAGGAGTGAGCCGGAGAGGGTGCCGACATGATCCAGACCGCCGCCCTGACCAAGACCTACCGGACGACCGCGGTCGAGACCACCGCGCTCGACCGGGTCGACCTCGGCATCCTCGCCGGCGAGTTCGTCGCCGTGATGGGTCCCTCAGGCTGCGGCAAGTCCACGCTGCTCAACCTGCTCGGCTTGCTCGACGAGCCGACTTCCGGCACCTTGCACTTTCTCGGCGAGGAGGTCTCGCGCCTGTCCGAGTCGCGGCGAACCCGCCTGCGCAAGGGCAACATCGGATTCGTGTTCCAGAGCTACAACCTGCTCGACGAGCTGAGCGTCTACGAGAACGTCGAGCTGCCGCTGCGCTACCTCCGGCTCCCCGCCGGCGAGCGCGCGCGGCGGACCGCCGAGGCGCTCGAGCGCGCCCGCATCGCGCACCGCCGCGACCACTACCCGCGAGAGCTGTCCGGCGGCCAGCAGCAGCGGGCCGCGATCGCACGCGCCGTGGTCGCCGAGCCGAAGCTGATCCTCGCCGACGAGCCGACCGGCAACCTCGACTCGAGCAACGGCGACCAGGTGATGGCGCTGCTCGGCGAGCTGAACGCTGACGGAACCACGGTGGTGATCGCCACCCACGCGTCCGACTACGCCGCGATGGCGGGGCGGATCATCCAGCTCTTCGACGGCCGGGTGGTGGGCGACAGCGCGGCCGAATTGTCGCGGCGGCCGGCCGTGGAGGCCTAGGCCGGCCGCGCCGAGGGCACGGGCTATGAAACCGGCGACCCGATCGGCGATCGGCCTGGCGCCCGAGGACGGCTCGGGCCCAGGCGAGGGCCGGGACCGGCCGCTCGCCCGGCGCTTGCGCTGGCCGCGGCGCGCCGGGCTCGGCCTCGCCCTGCTCGCCGCCGCCGCCGCGCTGGTCCTGGCGGTGGCGCGGGCCGCGGCCCCGGGGAGCTTCCGCGTCGGCCGCGACGCCGTCACCTTGGCGACCGTGCGCAACGCGGCGCTCGAGGAGACGATCTCGACGACGGGCCGGGTACTGCCGCGGCGCACGGTCTTCCTCGACCTCAGCCAGGGGGGACGGGTCGAGGAGGTGTTCGTCGCCGAGGGCGCGGTGGTCGCCGCCGCCGAGCCCCTGGTCCGGCTCTCCAACAGCGAGCTCGAGCTGCGAGTGATCCAGGCCGACGCCCAACGCATGGAACAGATCACCGCGCTGCGCGAGAGCCGCTTCCGGCTCGAGCAGGCCGCGGTCGACCAGCAGCGTGAACTGGTCGGGCTGGACTACGAGATCCGCCGGCTCGAACGCCGGCTCGAGCGCACCCGCGAGCTGTTCGAGGAGGAGCTCGTCTCGCGCCAGGAGCTCGAGCAGGTCGAGGACGAGCTGGAGTACTACCGGCGGCGCAAGACGCTGAGCCTGGAGGCGGCGCGGCAGGACGCCGTGCGCATCGAGGACCAGATCCGCCAGCTCGAGGCGAGCGTCGCCGCGATGGAGGCGAGCTACGACGTCATCCGCCGCAGCCTCGACAGCCTGTTCGTTCGCGCCCCGGCCGCCGGCCAGCTCACTTCGCTGACGGCCGAAGTCGGCCAGCTCGTGCCCGCCGGCGGCCGCCTGGGCCAGATCGACCTGCGGGACGGCGGCTACCTGGTCCGCGCCGGCCTCGACGAGTTCTTCTCGAGCCGGATCGACACCGGGCAAGGAGCCACCGGCGGCACGGGCGGGGACCGGCGGTTCGATCTCCGGGTGATCCGGGTCTATCCCGAGGTGCGGGACGGCCGTTTCCAGGTCGACCTCGAGTTCCTGGGCCCCGCGCCGGCCGGCCTGCGGCCAGGGCAGACGCTGGGCGTCCAGTTCGAGCTCACCGACGCGCGTCAATCGCTGGTAGTCCCGCGGGGTCCCTTCTTCGAGAGCTCCGGCGGCCGCTGGATCTACGTGCTCCACGGCGAGCGCTCGGCGCGCCGCCGGCCGATCCGTCTCGGACGGCAGTCCGCGACCGCAATCGAGGTGGTCGACGGGCTCGCGGAGGGCGAGCAGGTCATCATCTCGAGCTACGAGTCGTTCGGCGATGCCGAGCGGCTCCGCCTCGAGTAGGCCGCCTCGCCTCGAGCCGCCTCACCCCACCCTCACCACCCGCGCCCCCGGGACCGCGGCGTAGCGGGCGGGGTCGGAGGTGAGGACGATCACCTGGCAGGTTTCGGCGGCGCCGGCGAGGACGCGGCCGAGGGCGCGCAGGCGCTCGGGGTCGGTGTGGCCGAGGGCGTCGTCGAGGACGACCGGGACGCCACCGTCCTCGCCGCCGGCGGCGGCGAGGCGGGCGCAGGCGAGGCGGGCGAGGAGCGCGAGCTGCTCGCGGGCGCCGGCGGAGAGTTGCTCGACCGCGAGGGTGACGCCGCCCAAGGTGCGGCGGGCGATGCGCAGACCCTCGTCCAGCTCGACCGCGAAGTCCGCGCCGTAGAGCGGCCGGCCCAGCTCTTCGATCGCCCGGCGGAGCGGCTCGCCGTAGGCGGCGCGCGCGCGGTCGCGGGCCTCGGCCAGCGCCTCGTAGAGGCGGCGCGCCGCCGCGCCGCGCCGGCCGAGCGCGC
>CAZNIX010000090.1:0-12788 GCA_964573125.1 uncultured Thermoanaerobaculia bacterium | reverse complement strand
TGCGGCGGCATCCAGCTCGACCCGCCGCTACCCACTCTAAGTTGAGGAGAGCCGATGTTCAACGATTCGTCTGCGGCCGCCTACATCAGGGAGAGGTACACCAAACGAGAGAGCGACGCATTCGCTCGCTGCCGACACCCGGCGATGCGAAGCGACTACCTTCGGATGTGCTTCGTGCTCGCGGAAGGCGGTCTCTATGTGGACGCGGACGACGTGCTGATTGGCAACAGTTGGAAGGGCATCTTTCGAGACGGCGTGCTGAAGTTACAGCCGCTTTGCTACGATATCCCTACCGGCGAGATGGTGCCGGCGATCCAAATCTGGCGATCCGACCTTCCGACGACTGGGCGCATCTTCTACGTCAACAACAATCCGATCGCGGCGCCTGCCACTCATCCGGTTTTGCGACGTGCTCTCGCTCGCGCGACCGACAGGCTGCTCGGCAACAATCCACTGCCCGAGATCCAGTCCACAACTGGCCCCGGCAATCTTACTGCGGCCTTGGCGGCGCACGCGCACGACTTGAAGGCTGCCGGCTCTCCCCTCGATTTCGAACTGCTGTACGACTGGGCCGCGGTCGCTGAAACGCAATGGGAGCTCTCGTACCGCGTCGATGCTCGCAACTGGCGCAACACCTGTTAGGGCCCTTTACCGCACCGGGACAACTGGATGAATCTTCGGAAAGCCTCAGGCTCGCTGCGCAGCCTCACCTTCAGAGTTTTTCGCGCCGCAGTGCGCAGTCTCCCCGGCGGGCAGATCTCGGCCTTCGGGCAGGGCAACAACAGAATCCAGTCGATCCTAGTCGTGAACCTGGACCGTCAACCGGGGCGATGGCGGCAGGTACTCCGCGAGCTCAGCCGCTTCCGAACATCCGATGGCGCTCCTCTTACGTCGATCACACGGCGGTTCGGAGCGGTGGATGCTCGAGACGGCCGCGCTGTGGCGGCCACGGCTGACGTCGACCCGAACTACCGCATCGGTGATCAGTTGTACGTACAGCCGGATTCTAGATTGGAGGAGTGCTTCGGCGTCGACGAGTCGATCAGAATGACCCGCCAAGAGGTGGCGGTCGCGAGGTCGCACGTGGAGGCTTGGAAGGCAGTGGCGACGGGATCCGACGCTCACGTGCTAGTTCTTGAAGACGACGTGTGGTTCCGGCGAGGGGCCGCCGCGGCGATAGACCGCGGCTGGCGCGCGGCACTCCGACGGTGTCGTGACGAAGGGGGACCGCACATGCTCTATCTATCCTATTCCGACGCCGGAGGGACGGCGGAGCGTGTCGACCCATGCGACGCGCTATTTCGACCGGCACGGGGACTCTGGTTCCTCTCGGGCTACGTACTATCCCGTGAAGGTGCGGCAGCACTCCTACGAGCGATGCCCGTCGTCGGACCCGTCGACCTGTGGATGAACTATCGCTTCCAAGAACTCCGCGCATTTGCCCTTTCATCGCCGGCAGTCCTGCAGAGACCGGACGGGCGGTCTGACAATTCCTATTCCGTGTTGCCGTACCTCGCGCGGGCGGGGATCGTCGATGCCAGCTCGCCGATATCACTTGAACGGGTGCGGGCAGGACCCGTACTAGCGTGGACTGCCAGCGGCGGACGGGAAAGCCTCGCTATGGCTTTGTCGATGGTTGGACTACGCGTCCGGGCCTTTGATGGTGACGAGCCGGCGATAGTGGCACAGGATCTCCCACAGCTCTTCGAGACGTTCGACGCGCTCGTCGACGCTCCTCTCGCACCGGACGCGTTATCAGTGGCGTTAGAGACTGGGAACATCAGATTCTTGCTAGAGGAGACGGCAGCGCTGGGCTCCGAGATAGGAAATACGCCCGTGCATCCATCGCGGATCGCCGTTCTGTCGCCAAAAGGCTCGGAATCACAATCGTGGGGGCCGTTATGCGCGCTTCTCGGGGTCGCGGAGCCGGTTCAGCCCTTCCCGATCGGAGCTCCGCGATGTGCGAGGCTATTTCGCTATGATGATCCCGACGCCGAGTGCCGCTCCGCCGTCCTTTCACCTAGGCAAGCTCGTTTGCTGGACGACTCACCCTGGATCCTGCCGACCGGGAGTAACTGGAAGCCGAGGCCGCCTACAGAGCAGTCTCTACCCCCAGCACGGGAGCGCCTGGTCCACGCAACGATGGAAACGGCACCTGACTCGTTCCCACGGGTCGTTGGGACCTTCCCGGGGAACCTGGCGTCGTTCGCAGAAGAAGGTGTCGTGCACGATGAAAGCGGCGTCCGTCTCGTCGTCACGAAGTCGGACGGCGCAAACAGGCCGTTCCGTTCCGGCTCGTTCGCATCGGTACGCTCTTTTGAGTACGGACGGTTCGAGGCTGAGATCAAGGCCGCCTCTGGCACAGGCCTTGTGACAGGCTTCTTCCTCTATCGAGACACACCACGACAGGAGATCGATGTCGAATTGTCAGGCGGTGATCCACGCTGCATGCTGGTCAACGTCTACTTCAATCCCGGTGACGAAGGGACGGCGTTGAGCTTCGGTTATCGCGGCTCGCCCTACCGTATCGACCTCGGCTTCGACGCCACCCGGAACTTCCACCACTACGCGATCGACTGGCGGCCTGGTCGGATCGCGTGGTCAGTCGACGGTGGGATCGTGCACGAGCGTGTAGGCTGGGATCCCACTCCGGTACCACATCTTCCGATGCGTCTATACGGGAACCTGTGGGTGCCTCGCTCCAATGAACTTTCGGGACGGATCCAAGATGATGCCCTGCCCGCGAGCGCAATGTTCAGAAACGTCTCGGTGGGGGCCTGAGCTGAGTTGCGCAGCCGCGGAACAAATGTCATATAGCAACGGGCAGCCGCTGCAGGCGCTTCGCGTCCTTGAACTCCGCTTCGCTGCGGGATATGCCTTCGGCACGTCGGACCCTTGGAACGTTACCCGCTACGCTGCTTCTCACGAAGCGACCTTTAAGATCAAACGGATGGTCGGGCCACCTGTAGCCGCTTCATAACGGGGCGCTGAGCCTGACAGCCCGCTTCGCGGGCCGCAGGTTAGCGCCAGGGCGTTCTGCGCACAGCGCGCCGTCGTGGTGGGCGATCAGGACCCGTCGCTCGCCGCCGCCACCCGCATCTCCTAGCCTAGCCTAGCCGAAGACGAAGACACCGAGCCCGAGGGTGATGATGAAGCACCCCCAGAGCGCGTGCTCGGCCGCGGCGGCGAGCGCCGAGCCGGAGCGCTCGTAGGTCGAGGCGAAGAGCAGGCCGCCGGCGGCGGTGAGCGCCGGCGCCACCCAGTTGCCGAAGCCGACGTGGGTGAACGCGAAGAGCGCGGTGCTGCCGACCACCCGCGCGCGCGGCGAGGGGAAGAGCGGGCGGTAGCGGTGGCTGAAGAAGACCCGGTAGACCACCCCCTGGGGAAGCACCGAGAGCGCCGGGTAGAGGAGCATGACCAGCGCCCACCACGCCGGCCGGTGGCGCGGGAAGGCGAGCAGCAGCTCGGGCGCCGCCCACCAGGTGAGGAGCACGAGCACCGGGCCGAGCAGCGCGAAGCGCACCAGGATCGGCCGCAGCCACGGGCGGACCGCGCCGCCGAGGCGGCGGCGATCGAACCCCAGGTCGCGCAGGAGCGCGAACAGGCAGATCGCGCCGACCAGCCAGAGCGCGGGCAGGACGTGGAGCGGCACGACGTCGGTCGCGATCAGCACCGGCAGGCCGAGGTAGATCAGCGCCAGCTCGGCGCCGAGCAGCGCCCGGGCGCGGCGCCCGCCGCGGGCGGTGTCGTCGGTCGCTTCGGCCGGCGTCGTCATCTCGACCTCCGGCCGCGGATCTTGACAGGGTGCCGATCCGGAAGCGTCCGCTAAGATCACGCCCCATGCCGCACCCGCCGAACCCCGCGCCCGAGCCCGCCGCGGAGCCTGCGCCGCCCGAGACCGCGACCGACGTGCTGGTCGTCGGCGCCGGGCCGATCGGGATCGAGCTGGCGGTCGCGCTGCGGCGCGCGGGCGTGGCCTACGAGCAGCTCGACGCCGGCCAGATCGGCGCCACGATCGAGTGGTGGGCGCCGCAGACGCGCTTTTTCTCCTCGCCGGAGCGGATCGAGATCGCCGGCGTGCCGCTCGGCACCCTCGACCAGAGCAAGGCGACGCGCGAGGAGTACCTGCTCTACCTGCGCTCGGTGGTCGCGCAGTTCGATCTGCCGATCCACACCTTCGAGCGGGTCACAACGCTCGCGCGGCAGCCGGGGAGCGGCTTCGCGGTCACCAGCCGGGGCGCGCGCGGCGAGCGCCGCTGGCGCGCCGGACGGGTGGTGCTCGCGATCGGCGACATGCACGCGCCGCGCCTCCTCGGCGTCCCCGGCGAGGACCTCCCGCACGTCAGCCACTACCTCGCCGAGCCGCACCGCTACTTCCGGCGCCGACTCCTGATCGTCGGCGGCAAGAACTCGGCGGTCGAGGCGGCGATCCGCTGCTCGCGCGTCGGCGCCGAGGTCGCGCTCTCCTACCGCGGCGCCGACCTCGATCCCCAGCGAGTCAAGTACTGGCTGCTCCCCGAGATCCGCGCGCTCCTCCGCGACGGCCGGGTGCGCTGGCTGCCGCGCACGGTGCCGCGCGAGATCCGCCCCGGGAGCGTGCTGCTCGAGCGGCTCGCCGGCGAGGGCGCGGGCGCGGGCGGCGAGCCGGCGCCCGGCGCGCCGGTCGAGGTCGCGGCCGACGAGGTGCTGCTGCTCACCGGCTACGTCCAGGACAAGACCCTTTTCGAGCAGGCCGGGGTGACGCTCGAGGGGCCGGGTCAGAAGCCGCGCTGGGACGAGGAGACGATGGAGACCGACGTGCCCGGCCTCTACGTCGCCGGCACCGCGGCCGCGGGGACCCAGCTCGGCGGCGTGCGCGCGTTCATCGAGAACACGCACGTCCACGTCGACCGGATCGTCGCCGCGGTCACCGGCCGCGAGCCACCGCGGGTGGCGGCGCCGGTCTACGAGCAGCCGGAGTCGTGACCATGGCGAGGATCGACGACATCCACGTCCACGTCGAACCGACAGTCGCCGCGGTCACCGGCCGCGAGCCGCCACGGGTGGCGGCGCCGGTCTACGAGCAGCCGGAGTCGTGACCGTGGACGACCGCGAGCCGGCCGACTGCCCGCCGTCGCCGCCCGGCCGGCGCCCGCTCGCGATCGTGCTCTCGGGCGGCGGCGCCCGCGCCGCCTACCAGGTCGGGCTGCTGCGCTGCCTCGCCCGCCACCTCCCCGCGCTGCGCTTCGAGATCGTCACCGGGGTCTCGGCGGGCGCGATCAACGCCGCCTTCCTCGCCGCCCACCCGGGCAACCTGGTGAGCGCCGCCGAGGCGCTGTCGGAGATCTGGAGCCGGCTCGAGGTCGATCAGGTCTTCCGCGTCGACCCCTGGTCGCTCGGCCAGCGGACCGCCCGCGCGGCGCTGCGCTTGGCTTCGGGCGGGGTGCGCGTCGGACCGGGCGTCCGCGGCATGGTCGACACCGCGCCGCTCGACCGGCTGCTCGCGCGGGTGCTCTCGACGGACGGGCGCGAGGTGGTCGGGATCGGCCGCAACCTCGCGGCCGGGCGGCTGCGCGCGCTGGCGCTGACCACGCTCGACTACTCGACCGGCCAGACCATCACCTGGGTCGAGGGCTGCGACATCGAGGACTGGGAGCGCCCGAACCGGCGCAGCGTCGCCTGCCGGATCACCGTCGACCACGTGATGGCGTCGGCGGCGCTGCCGCTGTTCTTCCCGGCGGTGCGCCTCGGCCGCGGCTGGCACGGCGACGGCGGCATCCGGCTCGCCGCGCCGCTCTCGCCGGCGGTCCACCTCGGCGCGGGGCGGATCCTCGCGATCTCGACCCGCTACCCGCGCAGCGGCGAGGAGGCCGACCGGCCCGCGGTCGCCGGCTACCCGCCGCCGGCGCAGATCATCGGCACCCTGCTCAACGCCGTCTTCCTCGACGTCATGGACCAGGACGCGATGCGGCTGGAGCTGGTCAACCGGCTGCTCGAGCGGCTCCCCGAGGCGGACCGCGGCGGCCTCCGCCCGGTCGACTGCCTGGTGCTCCGGCCGTCGCGGGACCTCGGCCGCCTGGCCGCCGGCTACGAGCCCAAGCTGCCCAAGGCGTTCCGCTTCCTCACCCGCGGCCTCGGCACCCGCGAGACCGAGAGCCCGGACTTCCTGTCGCTGATCCTTTTCCAGCCCGACTACCTCCAGCGCCTGATCGAGATCGGCGAGGCCGACGCCGAGGCGCGCCTCGCGGAGATCGCGGCGCTCGTCGGCGCCGAGCCGGCGAGTGCTAATTGAAGGATTACGGAATACAATCCTGACCGGGAGGAGACGATGAGCGGTCCGAGGGTCGTGATCGTCGCGGGAGCGGGGATCGTCCGCGTCGATCCCGCCTGGCTCGAGGCGCTGATCGGGCGCCTGCGGGACGAGGGCATCGACGTCCGGCTCGCCGGCCGCGACCAGCCGTTCGATCCCCGGACCCCGGAGATCCGGGATGCGGACTGGGTGGTCGTGCTCTGCGCCTCCGAGGAGGACGGAACCCGGCCGATCGCCGGCCTCGATCCCGACAAGACCATCCCGGTGGTCGCCGCCCAACGGGGGCGGGCCGACCGCCGCGGGATGCGCAAACCCCTCGATCGCGCGGAGCACGACCGCCTTCTCGAGCAGGCGCTCGCGCTGCTGCGGCGGCGCCTCGCGGTTCCGGCGAGCCTCGGACGGCGCGAGCTGGCGCTCGACCCCGATCAGGACCGGGGACAACCCCTTTCTTCGCCTCCGGAGCCTGGCCCGGGGCCACCGCCGCCGCTCCGCGGGCGCCGGCGAGCAGCGCGGGGCGCGAAGGCCTTCGAGCGGAGTCCCGGCGGCGCTCTTCTCGAAGGCGGCGCTCTTCTCGATGCCGCCCGCGAGGATGAGCCGACGCGCGCCGAGGAGGTCCACGTCACCACCGTCGCCCCCCGCGCGGTCGCGCCCGGGGGCCGCTTCCTGGTCGAGGTGGTCTTCCACGTCGAGGGCTTCGAGGTCGAGGCCGGCGAGGACCGCACGGTCAAGGAGGGCGCCGCCGTCCTGTCGTTGCGGGCGGGCGCCCGCCTCGCCGTGCGCCTGGCGCCGGTGGACGAGGAGGCGTTCGCGATCGACGATCCCGAGGCCGCCGTGGTCTGGGGGCCGCCGGCCCGGCGGCTGGAGTTCCGGCTGCGCGCCGCCCGGGAGCTCGAGGACGGGACCTACGACCTGCGCGCCGAATACTGGCTCGAGGGCGTCCAGTTGGCGCGCAGCTACCTCGCGATCGCCGTCGCCCGCGACGCGCCGGCGAGCGCCGGACGGACCGCGACCGTCCGGCGCCGGCTCCCGCGCTCGGCGTTCGCCTCCTACTCCCGGCGCGACCGGGTGACCGTCGCCCAGCGCGTCGATTCGCTCCAGGCCGTCGGGATCGACGTCTTCCTCGATTCTCTCGACATCCGGCAGGGCGAGGACTGGCGGGAGGTCCTGGAGCGCGAGCTGCTCGGCCGCGAGGCCCTGCTGCTCTTCTGGTCGACGGCCGCGAGCGCCTCCGAGTGGGTGGAGAAGGAGTGGCGGTTCGCGCTCGAGCGCCGCGGCCTCGACGCCATCCTCCCCAACGCGCTCGAGCCCCCCGCGAACTGTCCCCCGCCGCCCGAGCTGGCGACCCTCCAGTTCGGCTCGGTCCTGACCGAGCTGGCGCGGCACTGGGCGGCGCCGCCGCCGGCGCCCTAGGCGACCGTCACCGCCGGCTCGAGATAGACGTCCTGGATCGCGTTGAGGAGCTTGACGCCGTCGGCCATCGGGCGCTGGAAGGCCTTGCGGCCGGAGATCAGACCGGCGCCGCCGGCGCGCTTGTTGATCACCGCGGTGCGCACCGCGGCGGCGAGGTCGCCCTTGCCCTTCGCGGAGCCGCCGGAGTTGATCATGCTCGCCCGCCCCGCGTAGCAGTTGATCACCTGCCAGCGCACGAGGTCGATCGGGTGGTCGCCGACCAGTTCGCCGTAGACCCGCTCGTGGGTGTGGCCGAAGCCGAGCGCGGGGTAGCCGCCGTTGTGGGTCGCGATCTTCTGCTTGATGACGTCGGCCTCGATGGTCACTCCGAGATGGTTGGCCTGCCCGGTGAGGTCGGCCGCGGTGTGGTGGTCGACGCCGTCCTTCTTGAACGCGGGGTTGCGCAGGTAGCACCAGAGCACGGTCGCGAGCCCCAGCTCGTGGGCGTGGGAAAACGCCTCGGCGATCTCGACGAGCTCGCGGTTGCCGTCCTCGCTGCCGAAGTAGATCGTGGCGCCGACCGCCGCCGCGCCGAGGTCCCAGGCCTGCTCGACGCGCGCGAACAGGATCTGCTCGTAGGCGCCGGGGTAGGTCAACATCTCGTTGTGGTTGAGCTTGACGATGAACGGGATCCGGTGCGCCCAGCGGCGGGCGACGCTGCCGAGCACGCCGAGCGTCGAGGCGACCGCGTTGCACCCGCCCTCGACCGCCAGCTCGACGATCTTGCCGGGGTCGAAGTACTCCGGGTTGGGGGCGAACGAGGCGGCGCCGGAGTGCTCGACCCCCTGGTCGACGGGCAGGATCGAGAGGTAGCCGGTGCCCGCGAGCCGGCCGTGGCCGTGGATCCGCTCGAGGCTGACCAGCACCCCCGGCTTGCGGTCCGAGTCGCCCCACGCGCGGTCGGTGTGGTCGGGGCCGGGGAGCATCAGCCGCTCCTTGGAAATGCCTGAGCAAGTGTGACTTAGAAGGCTCCCCGCCTCGTCGCCGAGGTGCTCCCGGATGCTATCGATGCTCATGGTGTCTCCTCGAATCGGCCGCAAAGCATTGACTCCGGAGTGCTCCCGCTGACCGGGCTAGCCTCTGAGGAGAAGCCACAGGCTAGCTACGGCGCCCAGCACCATGACCCAGTACGCCAACCGTTGCAGCCCCCGCATGAGATCGGCCCGCAGGCGATCCACAACGGCATTCGCAATCGCCGCTACGAGGTCCTGCCTGTACTGTGCCTGAGCCATGAACCACCTCCGAGCGCCGCTACGATGGACGGTAGTCTAGCGCGCGATGACCACCGCCCGCCGCTTCCGGCGCCTCCGGAGCGTGCTCGACCGCCGCCAGCCCGACCTCACGGTGCTGCTCGAGAACGTCCACAAGCCGCACAACTTCTCGGCCATCCTGCGCACCTGCGACGCGGTCGGGGTGTTCGAGGCGCACGCGGTGACCCCCGAGGGGGCGCGGCCGGCGCTCAACGAGGCGGTCGCGAGCAACGCCGGCGGGTGGCTCTCCGTCCGCGCCTGGGCCGAGCTGGGGGCCGCCTGCGACGAGCTGGCCGGGCGCGGCTTCCAGCTCGTCGCCGCCCACCCCGGGATCGGGGCGGTCGACTTCCGCGAGGTCGATTACACCCGGCCGACCGCGCTCCTGCTCGGGCAGGAGAAGGACGGGGTCACCGACGCGGCGCTGGCGCGCGCGGACCTGCGGGTGGTGATCCCGATGCTCGGCATGGTGCCCTCGCTCAACGTCTCGGTGGCGGCGGCCGTGATCCTCTTCGAGGCCCAGCGCCAGCGCGCCGCCGCCGGCCTCTACGACCGCCCGCGGCTCGATCCCGAGACCTACCGGGCGACGCTCTTCGAGTGGGCCTGGCCGGCGCTTGCCGAGCGCTGCCGGGCGGCGGGGATGCCCTATCCCGAGCTGGACGAGGAGGGCAACGTGGCGCGGCCGGTGCCGCGGTGAAGGGAACCGCGGCCCGTCTGCTAACATCGCAGGCGCTTCACCGGTCAGCCCCTGTTTCCTGAGATGGCGTCGCTTCCTCGTCGCTCCCGCGTGCTCCGCCGGGCCGCCGCCGCGGCCGGCGCCGCACTTCTGCTCGCGCCGGCCCCGCGGGCGGCGGAGAGCCGCGCGCCGCGCGCGCCCTCCGGCGCCCCGCCCACCGGCCGGCTGCTGACCATCGACACCCTGCGCGCCGACCGCCTCTCCGGCTACGGCTACGAGCGGCCGACCACCCCCCACCTCGACCGCCTGCTCGCGCGCGGCGTCCGCTTCACCCGGGCGCGCACGCCGGAGCCGCTGACCAACCCGGCGCTGTCGTCGCTTCTGACCTCGCTCCACCCGCACGAGCACGGCGCGACGCGCAACGGCGTGCGCATGCGCCCCGGGCTCGCCTCGCTGCCCGCGATCCTCGACGCCCACGGCTACCAGACCGCCGCGTTCGTCGCCAACTGGACGCTCAAGGACAAGCTCTCCGGCCTCGCCGAGCACTTCGGCGCCTACCGCGAGGTGTTCACCCGCAAGCGCTGGTTCGGGCTGATGAGCGACGAGGCGACCGCCCGCGACGTCAACGCCGAGGCGCTCGCCTGGCTCGAGCCGCGCGCCGGCCGGCGCCGGCCGTTCTTCGCCTGGATCCACTACGTCGAGCCCCACGCCCCCTACCGCTTCCACGCGCGCTACGCCGAACGCCTCGGGCTCGGCCGCGAGCGCGACGCCACTCGGAGCGACCGCTACGACACCGAGATCGCGTTCGCCGACGACGCCGCCGGCGAGCTCCTGGCCTGGATCGAGGCGCGCCCGGAGCTCGCCCGCCGCACGCTGATCGTGTTCGCCTCCGACCACGGCGAGAGCCTCGGCGAGCACGACTACTGGGGGCACGGCCGCAACCTCTACGAACCGGGCCTGCGCGTGCCGCTCGCCGTCGCCTGGCCCGGCCGCCTGCGCCCGGCGACGATCGAGGCGCCGGCGACGCTGCTCGACGTCGCGCCGACCGTGCTCGGCCTGGCCGGCGTCGAGGTCACCTCCGGCCTGCGCGGCTTCGACTGGAGCCCGGTGCTCGCCGGCGACGCGCCCGCGCCCGCCGGCCGGGTCACCCGCTACCAGGCGCACAAGGGCGCCGTGCTCTCGGCCCAGGACGGCCGCCAGGCGCGCCGCGGCGGCCTGCTCGAAGTCGGCATCCTCGCCGGCGAGCGCAAGGAGGTGCTGCGCGTCCAGAACGGGCGCGAGCACCGCCTCCACGACCTCGCCGCCGACCCCGCCGAGCGCGCCAACCTCGCCGCCGGCAACGACGAGCCCTCCGACCCCCTCGGCGCCTGGCGCGACGAAGTCGAACACGGCCTCGCCACCGCCCCCGACCTCCCGCCGGTCGAGATCGACGAGGAGAGCGCGAAGAAGCTGCGGGCGCTCGGGTACACCGGCTGATCGGGGCTGATCGGCTCGTCGATTCGCCGGCTAAACGCTGGTAGAATCAAGCACATGCGACCGATCCACGACCCCGGGGTGCTGGCACGCATGGAGACCGCGTTCGATCTCTACGACCTCGCCGAGGAGATGATGCGCCAGAACCTCCGGCGCCGTTTTCCTACCGGCACGGACGAGGAGATCGAGGCCCGGTTGACTCGGTGGCTCCAGAAGCGGCCTTACGGCGGACCGTCCCTGGGCGTTGACCACGATCAAGGCGGACAGTGACCCGGCTCCAACGGGCGCTCCGCCGCCTGTCTCAAGATCTCGACGCCCTCGACCAGCGCTGGGCGCTGATCGGCGGACTCGCGGTGTCAGCACGCGCGGAGCCCCGGACCACGCGCGACGTGGACGTGGCCGTCGCCGTCGCCGGCGACCGCGACGCCGAATCGCTGGTCAAGCAGCTCGTCAGCCGCGGCTATCGGGTCTACCGGCAACTGGAGCACACCGACGCCGACCGGTTGGCGGGGATGCGACTGTTCAGCCCGGAGGGCGGACCAGCGGGCCTCATCGTCGACCTCCTCTTCGCTTCCTCGGGCATCGAAGAGGAGGTCGTCGGAGCCGCGCAGGACCTCGAGCTGACTGCCGGCTGGTCGGTGCCGGTGGCTCGGACGGGACACCTGCTGGCGCTCAAGGTCCTGTCCAGCCAGCCCGAGCGTCCGGAGGCGCGGCCCCAGGACATCCCGGACGCACTGGCCCTGATCCAGGCTGCGGACGCGAAAGAGATACAGCGGGCGCGCAACGGTCTCGACCTCATCGCGCTGCGCGGCTTCGCTCGCGGCAAGGACCTGCAGAAGCAGCTCGAAGTGCTCCTCCGGCGCCCCTCCAAGGTCGAATAGGGGCGACCCCGTCGCCATCACCACTCCACCCGCAGCCGCAGCGTCGTCCCGCGCCGCTTGTCGGTGAAGAAGACGCAGCCCTCGCGGCGGCCGTGGAGGTAGAGGTCGCGCAGGACCTCGACGTCGCGGCGGCAGTACTGCTCGACCAGGTCGAGGCGGCCCTGGCGGACCCATTCGAGGCTCTGGAGGCCGTCGGCGCTCTTGCCGGTTCCGAGGGTGGCGGTCGCCAGGGCGTTGAGCCCGAGGCGGACGCCGAGCGCGCGGTGCAGCTCCTCGAGCAGGTCGAAGGTCGGGAGGTAGCGCGCGTAGTCGATGCCGGTGTAGGCGCCGAGCACCCGGTAGTCGAAGCGCTTGACGTTGAAGCCGACGACCAGGGTGGCGGCGGCGAGCACGCCGGCGAGGCGGGCGGCGTCGGTCTCGCGGAAGACCTCGAAGCGGCCCTCCTCGAGGTGGCAGGCGACCGCCACCGCGAGCCCCATCTTGTGGATGTTGCCCCAGCCGCCGACGTCGGCCGCGCCGCGCAGGGTCTCGACGTCGAAGAGCACGGTGTCGGGGAGGCGGTCCGCGGCCGGAGGCGCTGCCTCGGCGAGCCAGGGCGGCGGCGCGACCGGCCGCGGGGGCGGGCGGAGGACGCGCTCGGGGCCGGCGGCGGCCGCCGGGGAGGCCTCGAAATCGAGCGGCAGCGACATCGAGAGCGCGATCGGGCCCGAGGCCAGCTCGTACGCGGCGAGCAGCGCCGTCGTGGCGAGGGGCGGCGCCGCCGGCACCGGCGG
>CAZNIX010000089.1:4368-12835 GCA_964573125.1 uncultured Thermoanaerobaculia bacterium | reverse complement strand
CGCCCGCGCGTCCGGCGCCGCCGCCGTCGGCGCCCGCCCCCGCGGCGCAGTCGCCGCCGCTGCCCCGGATCTCCTCCGCGCTCCGGTCGTCCGCGGACGGCACCTGCCCGGAGTGCGAGCCGGGGCAGTCGGCGCTGACCATCGAACAGCTCGTCGGCGCCGCCGGCCTCGCCCCCGCCGCCGAGTGCGCCTCCGACTTGGCGGCGCGCCTCGACCGCATCGCCGGCCTGCTCGGCGAGGCCGGGGTAGCCGAGGCGACGGCGCTGATCAGCGCCGAGGGCGGGGCGCTCCAGCTCCTGCGCGGGACGCCGGCGGCCGGCGAGGCGGCGGCGCTGGTGACGCCGTTCCTGCGCCGCGACAGCACCTGCCAGGCGCTGGTCGCGGTGCTGCCGCCGGGCGCCCGCTTCACCGGCTACACCTACCAGGCCTCCGACGCCTTCGGCTCCGGCGCGTGCGCCGCCGGCGAGGAGTGCGCGATCGGCTCCGCCACCTGGCCCGGCGCGCCGACGGTCGTCCACACCGCCGGACCGACCCTGGTCTACGGCGTCTTCCGCAACGCCTCCCGGGGCCGCGAGCGGCTGGCGACGATGACGATCTACTTCGCGCCGCCGTAAGCCGCGAAGCGATTCGTCACCCGGTAGAGCCGCGCCGCGAGGAGCAGCGCGGCGAGGGTCAGCCCGGCGATCAGGCCGATCCACATCCCGGGCGCGCCCCAGCCGCGGCCGACCGCGAGCGCGTAGCCGAGCGGGAAGCCGATCAGCCAGTAGGCGAGCAGCGTGATCCCCATCGGCGCCCGGGTGTCCTTGAGCCCGCGCAGGCAGCCGGCGGCGCTCGCCTGGAGGCCGTCCGAGAGCTGGAACACCGCGGCGAGGAGCAGCAGCTCGGCGGCGGCCGCGATCACCTGCGGGTCGCCGGTGTAGAGGCCGGCGATCCGCCGCGGCAGCGCGACCATCACCACGGCGTGCACGGCCTGCGCCGCCATCGCCAGGCCGACCCCGACGCCGGCGGCGCGGCGGAGCGCGGCGGCGTCGCGGGCGCCGGCGGCGCGGCCGACGCGCACCGTCGCCGCCATCGAGATCCCGAGCGGGACCATGAACGTGACGGCGACGAAGTTGAGCGCCACCTGGTGGCCGGCGACCGCGACCGTGCCGAGCGAGCCGATGACCAGCGCCGCCATCGCGAAGAGGCTCGCCTCGACGAAGATCGCGACCCCGATCGGGAGCCCGACCCGCAGCAGCTCCCCGAGCGCCGCCCGCCGCGGCGGGTCGAGCCGCGCGAGCAGGTGGAGGCGGCGGAAGCGCGGGCGCAGGCCGACGTAGAGCGCGAGCGCGGCGAGCTGCGTCCACCAGACGATCGCCGTCGCGTAGCCGCAGCCGACCGCGCCGAGCGCGGGGAAGCCGAGCTTGCCGTACATCAGCACCCAGTTGCCGAGCGCGTTGACCGGCAGCCCGAGGAGGCCGAAGTAGAGCACCGGCCGGGTGTCGCCCAGCCCCTCGCAGACGAAGCGCAGCGCCAGGTAGGCGAACCAGGCCGGGACGCCCCACGCGATCGCGCGCAGGTAGCCGACGACCACCGGCACGATCTCGGGCTCGACCGCGAACGCCCCGAGCAGCGGCCGCGCGTTGCACACCACGGCGACCGCGACCGCCGCGAGCCCGAGGCTCAGCCACAGCCCCTGGCGCGCGAGCGGCCCGACCCGCCGCTCGCGCCCGCCGCCCGCGAGCATCGCCACCGACGGCGGCAGCGCCATCAACACCCCGAGGAAGAACAGCCCGGTCGCCGACCAGACGCTCCCCCCGACCGCCACCGCCGCGAGATCCCGCGCCGACAGCCGCCCGGCCATCACCGTGTCGATGAATGAGAGCCCGGTCATCGCGAGCTGCCCGCCGACGATCGGCCCGGCGAGGCGGGCGGTGGCGCCGATCTCGGTGCGGACGGCGGGGGAGAGGGCGAAGGGGTTCATCAGGGCGTGGCGGGGAGGGCGCGCTGGCGCGCTGAGGGCGGGGAATTCTACCGGCCGGCGACGTCGTGGACCGGACTCGCGGGAACCGCGAGCGCTGCACGCGTCGATCAGGAGCCAGCCTTGTCGAGGAACTCTGCCGGAGTGAGCGCAGGTGGCCCGATCTTGTCCGTGAAGTGGGGGGCGTCCCAGCTCACGAACGCGGTGGCCTCGGGAGCCCAGGTCTCGACGGCGTAGGCAACCAGAGCATCGCCGAGGGCGAGCTTGCGCCCCAGGTAGCCGAGAATGTCCTCCGCTCCGGCCCCGATCAGGGGTCGCTTCCCCGATCCCGCGACGATCCTGACCGCGAAGCGCCGATCGAAGTAGGCGTACAGCGAGCGGAGCTGCCGCGGGTTCAGGTTGAACGAGAGCACTCCGCAGGTCTCGAGTACGTTGACCACGCTGGTGATCCCATCTCCGCTCTCGCGGAGGGCGTCCAGGAACCGTGCGTTGACGGCGAAGTGGGGGTCCCGCAGATAGCGCAGCGCGACGACGAAGACGTTGGTGTCGACGAAGATCATGCGCGCCGACGCGACCGGGCCATCGCTTCGTCGAGTGAGGGAAACTCCGGAGCCGATGCCGCCAACGCCGCCTCGATGTCCGCCCAGGCCTCCGCATACGGCGGGAGGTCCGGCACCTCCTCATTCCCTTCGAGCGGCACGATCAAGGCCAGCGCCTTCCCCCGCCGGGTCAGCACGACCCGGTCCCCTCGATCGATGGCTCGGAACGCGTCACCGGTGCGGTTTTTCAGCTCTTTGGCGGTCAAGGTGATCGTCGCCATATAGCTACCTCGTGCGGAGAGTAGCTATCTTCGAGGGTGCCCGTCAACCCGTTGGCTTCGCCGGGGTCGCCGGGAGCCCGTACTTGCGCCGAACGGCGCGGTTAGCAATCCTACCCGGTGATAGGTTAACGCCCGATCCAGGAGCTGCTCATGACCGAAATAGCCGATCGCATCACGGTGGACCCCGAGCAGTGCGGGGGCCGCCCGTGTGTGCGCGGCATGCGCATTCGCGTCACCGACGTCCTCGACCTCCTGGCCAGCGGCCTGACCCAGGAGGAGGTCCTCGAGGAGCTCCCCGACCTCACCGCAGAAGACCTCACCGCCTGCCTGCGCTTCGTCAGCCACCGCCCAGACCATCCCGTGCTGGCCGTCTGACCCTCTGGATCGACCCTCAGCTCTCGCCCCAGTTGGCGACACGTTCTCGGTTGGCCAGGGCAATCGACTTGCGAAGTGCTTCCTGGAACGGTGAAGATAGGTGTATCGGGGGGAACCAGGGATGGCAAAGAGTCAAAAAACGGCGGCCGCCCCGACAGAGCTGGCCCGACTGTTCCCGGACCTGCCGGTAGACGACGGCGAGGCGCTCCAGTTCGACTTCGAGGGGCCGGCGCGGACGCTGGCGGAGCTGGCGCTCAACCCGGACAACCGGACGCCGTTCACGATGGTGGTCAAGGGCGGGTGGGGTCGGGGGAAGACGACGCTCCTGCGGCGGGCGAAGTGGCTGCTCGAGCACCCGGACGAGGTCGTGCCGGCGGGGGCGCGGCGGCGGGTCGAGACGCTCTGGTTCAACGCCTGGAAGTACCCGAGCGAGGACACGGTGCTCGCCGGGCTCCTGGGGGCGCTGCTCGACAAGTTGCACAAGGGAAAGCTCGGCGAGCAGCTCAAGGTCCTGATCGACTCGTACAAGGGGTCGCTGGTCGGGAAGGTCCTCTACCTGGCGGCGCCGGCACCCGTGAAGGACCTCTTCGGCGGTGCGGGCCTGCGCAGCCGCTTCTCCCCGGTCGCCGAGAAACGGGCGTTCCACGACACGTTCCGCGACCTCTTCAGCCAGGTCTCGCGGCTGCTCTTCGATCCCGTCGCAGCGGTGCGCGACACCGCCGGCGTGGCAGAGGACGTACGCTGGACGCCGGAGCGCGCCCGGCGCGAGACGCTGGCGGTGTTCCTCGACGACCTCGACCGCTGCCGCACCGAGCGGGTCGCCGAGGTCCTGGAGGCGATCAACCTGTTCCTCGACCTACCCGGGGTCTGCTTCTACCTGGGGATCGACTGGGGCCGGCTGGTGGCGGCGCTGCCCGAGCCGGTGCGGGCGCAGGGCGACCAGTACCTGGAGAAGATCGTCCAGGTGGCGCTCGACTTGCCGGCGGTGAGCGCGGATGGGGCGGAGGGGTACATCCGCTCGCTGGTGGGCGGCGGCCGCCTCGGCGAAGTGCTGGGAGGGGGCGAGGCCGGCGCGGCCGGTGCCGTCGCCGCCGCGCTGGGGAGCCGCCACCCGCGGCACGTCAAGCGGTTTCTCAACGACCTTGCCCTGACCCTGGCGGTGTTGCGCAACGCGGGGAGGCTGGGAGATGGGGCGGAGCGAGTCTCGGAGGGGGCGGTGCTCGCCTGGCATCTCCTGTCCGAGCTGCTGCCGGCGGAGAAGTGGCGCGAGGTACGGGCCTTGACGGTCAACGCCCGGACGTTCCTGCGGCAGCAGGAGGAGCTGGGCAGGGAGAAGGGGGCGGAGGGGGCCGAGGGGGCGGCGACAGGCGGCCGGCTCGGGGGGCCTCAGCTCGCGGCGCTCACCGGGCTCACGGACGGCCAGCTCCACCTCCTCGTCCATCTGGCCTCGCCGCCGGCGGCCGAGGCGAGGCCGGGGCCGTCGGTCGGCCGGGCCGACCTGGTCGACCTCGACAGCGGCGCCTGGGTCCGCCTGCCGGGTGGGACCTTCGCCATGGGCTCGGAGCACGGCAAGCCGAACGAGCGACCGGTCCACCGCGTGACGCTCTCGCCGTTCTCGATCTCCCGCTTCCCGGTGACCAACGCCGACTACGCGGTCTACGTGCGGGAGACGGGAAAGCGGGCGCCGGAGCACTGGGAGGACGGGAAGGTCCCCGCGGGCCTGGAGAACCACCCGGTCGTCCACGTCACCTGGACCGACGCCGAGGCCTTCTGCACCTGGCTCACCCGGCGGCTCGCAACGCCCGCGCGCGAGGGGGCCGCCGCGCAGCTCCCGACCGAGGCGCAGTGGGACTTCGCCGCCCGCGGCGCGGAGGGGCGCGAGTACCCGTGGGGCGCCGAGCCGCCGGACGAGCGCAGGGCAAACTTCGGCGGCAAGGTCGGCGGCACGACGCCCGTCGACGCCTACCCCGCCGGCGCCACGCCGGAAGGGGTGCACGACTTGGCAGGCAACGTCTGGGAGTGGTGCCGGGACTGGTTCGGCTCCTACCGGGAGGAGGAACAGCGCGACCCGACGGGTCCGAGCCAGGTTACGTCCCGTGTGTTGCGCGGGGGCTCGTTCAACTACGCTCCGAGGGCCCTGCGGGGTGCCTTTCGCCTCGGTCGCCATTCGATCAACAGGACCGTGAGCCTCGGCTTTCGGGTGGTTTGGGGTTCGGCGCCAGGACTGGGCTGACCTTGGCTCTTGGGGCCCGCGCTGTGCGCGGGCTCCGGCGCGTCCACGCTCAGCTCTCGGGCTAAGCGTCGAACACCTTCAGGTAGAACCCGTCCACCGCCACCTCGCAGCCCAGCGAAGGCAACGCGAGCCGCTCGCCCGGCCCGAGCGCCCGGAGCAGCCAGCCTCCGTCGGGCTTGCGCTGGAAGTGCTCGACCAGCACCCGCTTCTGGGAGACCAGCACGTAGTGCGTGAGCGAGGGCATCGTGCGGTACTGGGCGAACTTCTCGCCGTGGTCGTAGCTCTCGGTCGAGGGGGAGAGGACCTCGAAGAGGGCGGAGGGATTGAGCAGGGTGTCCCGGCGATCGTCCTCGAAGCGGGGGGTGCCGCAGACGACCGCGACGTCGGCGTAGGTGTAGCGCTCGGAGGCCTCGATCTTTGATCCGCAGGCTCGCCGGACAGACCCAGCAACGACGGTCGCGAAGCGCTGCGCCCAGCTCGCTAGCGATGTTCCCCGCGATCACCGCGTGCGCGAAGGAGCCACGAGACAGGGCGACGGTCAGGCCGTCGATGAGCTCGTGGCGCTCCTCCGCGGCGCGCTCGAACGCGAGGTAGTCGGCCGGCGAGACCGTGCTCGGCTCCATCCGGCTACTCGCCCGCCGCCGCCGCCGGCTCTCCCGCCCCCTCCCCACCCCCCGCCGGATCGCTCCCCCCATCGAGCGCCGCCAGCGCCGCCGCCACCCCCGTAACCCCCTCCGCCCCCGCCGGCACGGTGATCGACGACCCCTCGAAATCGTCGCCGACCGGCTCGACCCGGCCGCCGAGGCACGTACCGAGGAAGGCCTCTGTCACGGCGTAGAAGGCGAGGTTGTTCTCCGGACGGGCGAAGCCGTGGCCCTCGTCGGGGAAGAGGACGTAGGTGACCGGGATGCCCTTGGCGGTCATCGCGTCGACGATCTGGTCGGACTCGGCCTGCTTGACGCGCGGGTCGTTCGCGCCCTGGCCGATCAGGAGCGGCCGGGCGATCTGGTCGGCGTGGGTGAGCGGTGAGCGCTCGACGAGGAGCGCCCGGCCCTCCTCGGTGCGCGGGTCGCCGATGCGCGCCGCGAACAGCTCGAAGAGCGGCTTCCAGTAGGGCGGGATCGACTCCAGGAGCGTGATCAGGTTCGAGGGGCCGACGATCGAGACGCCGCAGGCGAATGCCTCGGGGGTCATGGTCACGCCGGCGAGGGTGGCATAGCCGCCGTAGCTCCCGCCCATGATCGCCACCCTGTCGCGCTGCGCGATCCCCTGCGCCGCGGCCCACTCGACGGCGTCGATCAGGTCGTGGTGCATGTTGCGCCCCCACTCGTGGTCGCCGGCGTTGGTGAAGCCCTTGCCGAGCCCGGTCGAGCCGCGGAAGTTGACCGAGAGCACCGCGTAGCCGCGGTTGGCCAGCCACTGGTGCCAACTGTCGTAGCCCCAGGTGTCGCGCCCCCAGGGGCCGCCGTGGACGGACAGCACCATCGGCAGCGGCGCCGCGGGGCGGCCGTCGCCGTCGGGGTCCGACTCCGCCGGCAGGCTCAGGTAGCTGACCAGCTCGAGGCCGTCGCGCGCGGGGATGACCACCGCGTGCATCGGCGCGAGCCGCGCCTGCTCGAGCGCCGGCCGGTTGCTGAAGAGATAGGTCGCCCGCTTGGCGTCGCGGTCGTAGAGGTAGAACGAGAACGGGTGGTCGACGCGCTCGTAGCCGACGATCCAGCGCCGGTCGTCGAGGCTCCGGTCGACCACTTCCAGGTCGCCGTCGGCGACCGTCGCCAGGTAGTCGAGGTCGCCCTTGATCGACTCGTCGAGCACCTTCCACTGCCGGCGGGTGTAGGTCGAGGCGGCGGCCTCGACGGTGCGCTCGGTGGGGTGGATGAGGGCGTCGTCGACGTCCGCGCGCGGATCCTCGTGGAGCACCGTGCGCGCGCCGGTCTCGAGATCGAACGCGACCAGCGCGCCGGTCTCGCGCTCGCGGCTGTCGAGCATGTAGAGGCGCCCGCCGGAGCGGTCGAAGCCGATCGGGCCGGTGGTCAGGGCGTCCGCGGCCGGCACCCGGAGCAGCTCCTCCCAGCCGCCGCCGTCGGTCCGCTGCGACCAGGTCACGCTGCCGTCGGGCTCGTAGCGGGTGGCGATCCGCACCCGGTGGTCGAGATCGGCGACGAAGTCGAGGAAGCCCGGGTTCTCGACCACCCGCGTGCGCTCGGCGGTCGCGAGGTCGACGCGATAGACGTCGTGGTGCTGCGGGTCGCGGTCGTTGATCGCGATGAGGATCTCGTCGGGCCGGCGGTGGCTGACCGCCACGATCTGGACCTGTACCCCCTCGATCGGCGTCAGGTCGGCGATCGCGCCGCTTTCGAGGTCGACCCGGTAGGCGCGCCAGTTCTCGTCGCCGCCGGCGTCCTGGAGGTAGACCAGGTGGCGGTCGGTGAAGCTCCAGAAGTAGCGGCGGATGCCGCGCCCGGTGTCGTGGGTCACCGACTTCGCCGCCGCCGGGTCGCCGAGCGGCCCGACCCAGACGTTGAGCACGCCGTCGACCGGCGCCAAATAGCTGATCCGCGTGCCGTCCGGGCTGATCTGGACGTTGGTGCGGTCGGGGTTGCCGAACAGCACGTCGCGGGCGAGCAGCTCGGGCGGCGCGGTCGCGACGGCGGAGGGCGCGGGTTCGGTGGCGCAGCCGGCGAAGGCCGCGGCGGCGAGGACGAGGACGGCGAGCGAACGAGTACGTGGCATGGATCGGTCTCCCTCGGAGCGGATTTCCGGGTTGATCGGTACGGATGGACGGACGGGCGCCGCGCGGCGCACCGGCCGCGTGCGGCTGTCGATAGTACGTCGAAACCGCGCCGTCGTTTCGCGGCGGCGCCGCCGGGTAATGGGCTGACAGTGCTGGTGACCCACTACCCGCCGCCGAGCCGGCGGCAGCAGGACACGCGCCCACAGGCGCGCGGGGCCGCAGGCCCCGGACTCGGGGGAGGGGTCCCCGCGGGACCGCGCTCCTGCGGGGAGGGGGGCTGGAACAGCCCCCCCTGAAAAAACTACCGAGCCGCCGCCCCCGCGTAGGGGCGGGGGGGGGCGGGGG
>CAZNIX010000089.1:0-4358 GCA_964573125.1 uncultured Thermoanaerobaculia bacterium | reverse complement strand
CGCCAGCGCTTGGGCGGGGGCGGCGGCGAGGTCCTCGAGCGCGGCGTCGATCCGCTCGGCGTGGGTGCGCAGGTGGAGCACGCAGGCGCGCAGCACGAAGCGGCCGCCGAGCCGGGTGCCGGTGAGGTAGACCCGGCGCCGGCGGTTGACGCGGTCGAGCAGATCGAGGTCGAGCCGGTCGACCGCCTCGGGGTCGGCGGCGGCCGCGGCCGCCCAGCTCGTGCCGGGCGGCGCGAGCGCGAACGCGAACAGGCTCAGCTCGGGCTCGGCGACGATCTCGATCCCGGGGATCGCCCGCACGCCGTCGCACAGGCGGCGCGCGAGCGCGAGCTTCTCCTCGAGCGCGCTGCGGAACGCCTCGACGCCGTGGAGCTTGAGCGCGAGCCAGACGCGCAGCCCGCGGAACGGCCGCGACAGCTCGGGCGACAGCTCGTGGAAGTCGACCAGGTCGGGCTCCTGCGGCACCTCGGGGAGGTACTCGGCGCCGCCGCGGTGGGCGCGCGCGAGCGCCGCGCCGTCGCGCACCAGGAGGGCGCCGGTGCCGTAGGGGAGGAACATCCCCTTGTGCGGGTCGAGGCAGACCGAGTCGGCGAGCGCGAGCCCGTCCATCGCGCGCCGGCCGGTCTCGGTGAGCATGAAGAAGCCGCCGTAGGCGGCGTCGGCGTGGAGCCACAGTCCCTCGCGCCGGCACAGCTCGGCGAGCGCGCGCAGCGGATCGACGGCGCCGGTATTGGTGGTGCCGGCCGAGGCGACGACCAGGAACGGCCGCCGGCCGGCCCGGCGGTCGGCGGCGATCGCCACGGCGAGCCGGTCGGGGGGCAGGCGGAACGCGCCGTCGCTCGCGATCGTGCGCACCGCGTCCGGCGGGAAGCCGGCGAGCGCGGCGGCCCGCGTCACCGAGTGGTGGACCTGGTCGGAGGCGTAGAGCGTGCCGGCGAGGAAGTCCTCCGGGAGCTTCTCCCGGCGCGCGGTGACCACGGCCGAAAAGTTCGCGAGCGAGCCGCCGCTGGTCAGGATCCCGCGCGCCCCGCCCGGGCCGGTCGGGTAGCCGACGATCTCGGCCAGCCACGCCACCGCGTCGGCCTCGAGCTGCGACAGCGCGGGCGCCGCCGCGAACACCCCGACGTAGCGGTTGACCGACGAGGCGATGAGGTCGGCGAGCGCGCTCGCGAAGAGGCCGCCGCCCGGGATGTAGGCGAGGTAGCCCGGCCCGGCGGTGTTGAACGATTTCGGCACCGCGCGCTCGAAGAGCAACGCGAGCAGGTCCTCGATCGGCGCGCCGTCGCGCGGCAGCGGCGAGGCGAGCGCGCGCGCGACCTCGACCGCCCCTTCGACGTCCACCGACGGCTGCTCCGGCAGCGACTCCAGGTGGGCGACGATGCGCGCCATCGCCGCCTCGACCAGCCGCCGCATCTCGGCGCCGGAGGGCTCGAGGGGGAACCGATCGGTCATCGGCGGCCGATTCTACGGGTTGGCCCGCCCGGGCGGTGGCGGGGCCGGGCCAACCGCAACGGCTCTACCGACAGACCAGGGTCAGGCTCGTGCGCAAGCAGATCGCGCGGCTCTCGAGGACCTGGCACGGACACTTGCGCAGGTGGATCGTCGTCCCGGGCGCGCACTCGAAGACGGTGCCCGGCTCGCCGCAGGCCGTCAAGCCGGTGTCGGTCAAGGTGCAAATCGGAATCGGACTGGGGACCGGAGTCGGCTCGAGTCCCTCCGGGAGGGGAGTCGGCTGGCAGGAGCCGAGCGGGCCGCAGGTTCGAGTCGCGGGGCAGGTCGCGACCAGGCCGTCGAGGTAGTCGAAGAACAACTGGAGGTCGTCGAACGCCGCCTGCTCCTCCGCGGTGAGGTCGGGCTGGAGGTCGTCGTAGAGGTCGACGTTCTCGAACGGGTCGGCGGTGAGGTCGTAGAACTCGACCTCGTTCGTGCCCGTGGTGTTGGGGGTGCGGATCACCTTGTAACGCGCCCCGCGCGCCGCCTTGCGGAAGGCGGGCTGGGTCGCGGCGAGGTGCTCGGTGAAGACGAACCGGCGGGGCCGGTGGGTGCCGGCGAGCACGTCGACCACGCTCACGGCGTCGTGGACGATGCCGGCCGGGATCGCGCCCCCGGCGAGGTCGAGCACGGTGGCGAAGAGGTCGGAGGCGTTGACCAGGGCGCCGACCTCGGAGCCGGGGGTCGCGACGTTCGCGGCGGCGAGGATCAGCGGCACGTTGACCCCGCCCTCGTAGACCGTGAACTTGGCGCGCGCGGGATCGAAGGGCGGCACCACCACCTGGCCCGGGCTGCCGTTGTCGCCGAGCACGAGGATCGCGGTGTCCGCCGGCAGCGCGTCGAGCAGCCGCCCGATCTCGGTGTCGACGGTCTCGAGCATCGCCTTGTAGCAGGGCCGGGGATCGTCGAACGGGCAGACGTCGCCCGCCTCGATCCCCGGCGGCAGGACGACGCCGTGGCAGGGCCCGTTCGGGCACTGGTCGGGAGGGGCCTGGAACGGCGAGTGGGGGGCGTTGAAGGCGAGCCAGAGGAACCACGGCCCGCTCTGCGCGCCGATCCAGTCGAGGGCGTCGTTGACGTTGACGATGGTGGCGTACGGCTGCGCCGCGCACTCCGGCACCGCGCCGCCCTCGGCGCAGATGCCGTTGACCCCGTCGACCCTGCGGCACCAGTTGAAGTAGTTGCCGATATTGGTCAGCGCCCCGGCCGCGTGGTCGTAGCCCTGGTCCTGGGGGTTGCCGTTGGCCGGGCAGTTGGGCGGGTTGCTGCCGTTGCCGCCGGCCAGGTGCCACTTGCCGATCGCCGCGGTGGCGTAGCCGAGCTGCTGGAGCGGGTCGGTGAGCACCTCGGCGAGCGTGACCTCGGCGAGCGGCAGCGGGTTGCCGGCGAAGGTCACCCCGGTGCGGAAGCCGTAGCGCCCGGTCTGGATGGTCGCGCGGGTGGGCGAGCAGGTCGGGTTCGCCCAGGCGTTGCGGAAGAGCGCGCCGCCGTCGGCCAGGGCGCAGATGTTGGGCGTGTTCGCGGTGTCGGCCCCCTCGCCGTAGCAGCTCAGGTTGTCGACGCCGACGTCGTCGAGCACGATCACCACGATGTGCTTGAAGGTCGGCGGGGCGAGCTGGGCGGCGGCGGGCAGGGCGGTGGTGGTGACGGCGGCGGCGGCGGCGGCGAGGGCGAGGAACGGCGCACGGCGCATGGGCGCCTCCTTTCTGGGGCTCATTCACAGAGTGAGGCGGCCCGCCGGAGGTCGGGACACGCCGGCGCCGCTTCGCGGCGTCCCGGGCCGGCTCACAGATAGCGCTGGAAGAGCAGCATCGCGACCAGGGTCAGGGTCGCGACGAGGCCGATCGCGGGGCGCGGGGCGTCCTCGTAGGCCTCGGGGAGCAGCTCGACGAGGACCATGAAGACCATCGCGCCGGCGGCGAAGCCGAGGCCCCAGGGGAGCGCCGGGCGGAACGCCTCGACGAAGAGGAACGCCGGCACCGCCATGAGCGGCTGGGGCAGCGAGGAGAAGACGCTCCAGCCGGCGCAGGCGGCGAGCGACGCGCCGCGCGGGCGCAGGACGGCCGAGATCGCAAGCCCTTCGGGAACGTTGTGGACCGCGATCGCGATCGTGATCAGCGCCGCCAGCTCCCGGCCGCCGCCGAAGGCCGACCCCACGGCCACCCCCTCGGCGAAGGAGTGGACGGTCATCACCACCACGATCAGGAGCATCCGCCGCGCCTCGACCCCGCCGGCGGCGCCGAAGGTCGGCTCGCGCCGGCCGAGCCAACGCTGGGTGGCGAGGATGAAGACGACGCCGAGGTTGGCGCCGGCGATCGTCTGCCAGGCGCCGTAGCGCGTGCCCTCGGCGGCGAGCCCGAAGCAGGCGCCGAGCATCAGGCCGGCGGCGACCGCGTTGGCGAACGCGACCGCGCGCGGCGAGACCCGGCGCACGAGCGCGAACGGCAGCGCGCCCAGGCCGGTGGCGAGCGCGGTCGCCAGGCCGTAGGCGAAGACCAGGAGCGCCGGCGCGGCGGCGGCGATGGCGGCGCCCGCGGTCACGGTGCCAGCCCCTCGAGCAGGACGACGATCCCCATCGCCGGCCCCGCCGCCGCGCTCACGGCGCGATCCCCTCGAGCAGGACGACGATCCCCATCGCGACGCTCGCCACGACGGCGATCGAGGTGTGGCCGGCCTCGCGGTAGGACTCGGGCAGCATCTCGGTCAACACCAGGTTGACGAGCGCGCCGACCGCGAAGCCGCGGACCCAGGGGAGCGCGGCCGGCGCCGCGGCGACCAGCGCGAACGCGGCGACCGCCAGGAGAACCTGGGCGGCGTCGGCCGCGACCGCCAGCGCGGCGGCGCCGCCGAGCCCCCGGCCGCGGCGG
>CAZNIX010000088.1:0-12918 GCA_964573125.1 uncultured Thermoanaerobaculia bacterium | reverse complement strand
CGGGCGGGCCGCGGACGTGCGGCGGTCGGCCACCAGCCCGCCCCGGCCCTCGACGCGCGCCGCCGGGAGACCCGGCCCGGCCGGCGCGGCGGATCCGGGCTAGACTCCGCCGCCATGACCGACCCCGCCCGCGCGAACCTGGTGCCGGTCTCCGAGGAGCCGTTCAACGCCGAGACGCCGATGGCGGCGCTCGCCGAGGCGCTGACCCCGACCGATCGCTTCTACGTCCGCAACCACTTCCCGGTGCCGGCGTTCGAGAGCGGCTGGGCGCTCGCGGTCGCCGGCGCGGTCGAGCGCCCGCTGGGCCTGAGCCTCGATGAGCTGCGGCGGCTCCCCCACCGCGCCGTCGCGCTGACCCTCGAGTGCGCCGGCAACGGCCGCTCGACCATGGACCCGAAGCCGCCCGGGGTGACCTGGGGCTTCGGCGCCGCCGGCACCGGCCGGTTCACCGGCGTTCCGCTCGCGGCGGTGCTCGAGCGGGCGGCGCCGCGGGCGGAGGCGGCGGTGGTCGTGCTCACCGGCGCCGACGCTGGCGAGGTCGCCCCCGGCCGCGCCGAGCCGTTCGCGCGCACCCCCGAGGGCGCCGCGGTCGGCCGCCTCCGGGTGCGCGCGGCGATCGCGCGGCCGGCCGAGAGCGAGGTCCTCGCGGCCGGCGCGCCGGTCGAGGTCGCCGGCGGCGCCTGGTCGGGCGGCGGCGCGATCACCGCGGTCGAGGTCAGCACCGACGGCGGCGCCGCCTGGAGCCCGGCCGAACTGGGCGAGGCGCTCTCCCCCCACGCCGCCACCCCATGGCGGCTCACCTGGCGGCCGCCGGCCCCCGGGAGCTACGAGCTGATCGCCCGCGCCCGCGACGCCGCCGGCGCCGTCCAACCCCTCGCCCCGCGCTGGAACACCCTCGGGTATGGAAATAACGAGGCGCACAGAGTGCGCATCGTTGTCGCTGACGCCGCCGGGCGTCGTGCCTAGTTTTTCTCCCGCAGTAGAAAAAACTCACGGTTGTTTTTGACCGTGGGTGAAAAACTACGTAGACTCGGCGGGCCATGCCGCCCGACCGCTACCTCACACCCCAGGTCCTCGCCGATCTCCGGCGCAAGATGGCGTTCGTCGCCGGACCGCGGCAGGTGGGCAAGACGACGCTGGCGCGCAGTCTCCCTGGCGCCGACGCCGGCTACCTCGACTGGGACGTCCCCGCCGACCGCGAGCGCATCCTCCGGCGCGAGCTGCCCTCGGCCCCGCTCTGGATCTTCGACGAGATCCACAAGTACCGCACCTGGCGCAACTACCTCAAGGGCCTCTACGACGCGCGCCCCCAGGGCCAGCAGATCCTGGTCACCGGCAGCGCGCGGCTCGATCTCTACCGCTATTCTGGCGATTCGCTCCAGGGCCGCTACCACATGCTCCGCCTCCACCCGCTCTCGGCGGCGGAGCTGGGCCTCGCGTCGGCGGCGGAGCTGGAGGACCTGTCGACGCTCGGCGGCTTCCCGGAGCCGTACTTCTCCGGCTCCGAGACCGAGGCCCGCCGCTGGTCGCGCGAGTACCGGAACCTGCTCGTGCGCGAGGAGGTCGTCAGCCTCGAGCGCGTCCAGGATCTCGGCACGCTCGAGCTGCTCGTCCTCCGGCTGCCGGATCTCGTGGGCTCGCCGCTCTCGGTCAACGCCCTGCGCGAGGATCTCCAGGTCAGCCACAAGACGGTCGCCAACTGGCTCGCGATCCTCGAGCGCCTGTACGCCGTGTTCCGGCTCGCCCCGTTCGGGGCGCCGCGCCTGCGGGCGGTCAAGAAGGCGCAGAAGCACTACCACTTCGACTGGTCGCTGGTGCCCGACCCGGCGCGCCGCTTCGAGAACCTGGTCGCCTCCCACCTGCTCAAGTGGGTCCACTTCCGCCAGGACACCGAGGGGCTGGACCTCGAGCTGCGCTACTTCCGCGACCTCGACGGCCGCGAGGTGGACTTCGTCGTCACCGAGCGCCGCCGGCCGCTGCTCCTGGTCGAGGCCAAGGCGGCGGACGCGCCGGTCGACCGCGCCCTGCGCTACCTCAAGCGGCGCTTCCCGGAGGCGGCGGCGTGGCAGATCGCCGCCGGCGGCGGCAAGGACTACGTCTCGCCGGAGGGCATCCGGGTCGCGCCGGCGCTCGCGTTCTTGAGCGGTCTGGTCTGAGCGGCGCCGGCCGCGGCGGTCCGGCGAATCCGGTGACGCCGGTCACCGTGCCGCCGCCCGCCGGGCCGGTCTGAAGCGCCCAAGCCGAGCCGGTCATCCGTACTCCAGCTCGAACGCCGCCACCGCCGCCGCCGGGTCGGCGGCGTGGCCGCTTTCGGCGAGAGCGCGGGCGATCGCTTCGACCGTCCGCCGGAGCAGCTCGGGGCGGGTCACCGTCCAGCCCATGTGGCCGACGCGGAAGTAGCCGCCGGCGACCCCCGGGTGGAGGCCGGAGGCGACCGTGACGCCGTGGGCGCGGACGCGGTCGAGCAGGGGGCGGAGCGCCACGCCCGGGGGCAGGCGGAGGGCGCTCAGCGTGTTGGCGGCGAGGTCGGGGCGCGCAGGTACGGGCTGCAGCCCAAGGGCGCGCCATGCCACGCGCAGCGCGCGGGCCGCTACGCGGTGGCGCTCGACCCGTGCCTCGATTCCGTCGGCGAGGATCTCGGCGAGGCCGGTCTCGAGCGCGACGACCAGGTTGGTCGCCGGGGTCGAGAAGTAGCTCGGCGTCCCCTCCTCGTAGGCGCGCAGGATCGGCAGCCAGGACTGCCAGTCGAGGTAGAGCGGCGGCGGGGACGGCAGCGCCTCGCGCGCCGCGAGCGCCGCCTCGCTGACCACCATCAGCGCGAGCCCGGGCGGCAGCGCGAGCGCCTTCTGCGACGCGGTCAAGAAGACGTCGGCGCCCCACTCCGCCATCCGGAACTCCTCGCCGCCGGCCGAGCAGACGCCGTCGAAGACCGCGAGCGCGCCGTGCTCGCGGGCGAGCGCGGCGAGCGGCGCGGTATCGACCCGCACGCCGGTCGAGGTGTCGACGTGGGTGGCGAAGAGCGCCTTGACCGGTCCCTCCCGGCGCGCCGCGGCGAGCGCCTCGGCGACGCGCTCCACCTCCGGCGCATCGCCCGCCGCCGCCTCGACCATCGTCACCCGGGCGCCGAGCCGGCGCAGCATCTCCGCCATGCGGCGCGAGAAGAACCCGGTCTCGACCACCACCGCGCGCTCGCCGGCGGCGATCAGGTTGGCGGCCGCCATCTCCATGCCCGCGGTGCCGCCGCCGGCGAGCACGAACGGCCGGCTCCCCGCGGCCGCCCGCCACACCCGGCGCATCATCCCGAGCGCGCGGCCGAACGACGCGATCAGCTCCGGCGCGCGGTGGCTCGGCGGCGGCGCGCCGTAGGCCGCGCGCACCGCCGGCGACACCTCGACCGGTCCGGGGATCATCAGCAGCGACCGCTCCTCGCTCGGACTCGGGTTCGGGCTCGGGCTCATCCGTCTCCTCCCTCCGCGCGCGCGAACGCGACCGCGCGGCGAAACCGCGCGATGATAGCGGGGCTGGCGCCCCGCGGCGCGATGCCCTATGCTTGAGCGATCGTTGTCGTATTGTGCTCCCGTCCTCGAGGCACCGGCGGTCGGCTGTTGGAGCGCACCCTCGAGCTGCGCCACCGCTGGTACGGCCCCGACCTCCTCCCGCCCTCGCCGAGCTGAGCCTGGCCGGGCACCGGGCCCACCGCCGCCTGCGGTTCGCTTGCCCGCCGGAGGGATCCGGCGACGCCGCCGGCCCGTAAACCCCGGCGATGGCCGCCCGCCGCCTCCTCTACGCCGCGCTGACCCTGCTGATCGCGCTCTCGTTCCTCGCCCAGATGCTGCGCGGCGAGTGCCCGGTGCCGTGAGTCGGGAAGCCGGGAAAACCTCCCCGTCCCCGGGCCGCGCGGTCGCTCCGCCGGCGGTCTCCTCGCCCTCCGCGAACTCCAGTCCCTCCCGGAGGTTACGGCCGGTCCCCGCGCCACCGGCACCGAACTTGCTCCTCCTCTCCCCCGGCGCGCGGCGCCCGGGGACCGACGGGGGCGAGCGAGCGCGAAGCCCGGCCTCCGTGCGCCCAACGGAAAGGAGGAGACCGTGAAGAACCACATGCGACGACTGGGGACGCTCTACGCCCTGGTCCTTCTCGTTCTGACCGCCGCCGCGGGCGCGGTCCTGGCCCAGGATGACGGCCGGCAGACCGTGCCGGCCCAGTCCGAAGGCGAGCCGATGGCGACCACGCTGGTCGGCCAGCTCAGTGAGGAGGCCGGGGGCGGCTACATCCTGGTCGAGGAGGAGAGCGGAGACAAGATCCGCCTCGAGGGCTCGGACGAGCTGGCCGAACACGTCGGGACCAAGGTCAAGGTCACCGGCGAGTGGGCCAACGACTCGGAGGGCAAGCTCATCTTCCGGGTCTCGACGGTGAAGAAGGCCTAGGAGCCGGCGGGCGTCACCGGACCGCTCCCTCCGGCTCGCCGGCACTCCGAGCCGCGGGTGCGGTCCGGCGCCCGACCCGACGCGCCGGAGCACCTGGAGAACTCAGTAGACGGGCGTGTCCGGTGCGATCAGCGTGTAGTCCGCGCCGCAGCCGCCGGTGCGCAGGGCGTACGGCGGCGTGACGGCTTGGTCGGCGGCGTCGAGGGCGACGATCAGGGATTGCTCCCGGGGGAAGGCCTCGGCGAGGTCCCCGGGGTCGGGATAGCGGAGCGCGCCGCCGTAGACCCACAGCTCGGCCAGGGGATCGCCCGCGTGGGCGACGTGCGAGTTGCCGGCCAACACGATGCGGATCGTCTCCGGTCCGGCGGCGATCGCCTCCGCCATCCGCGCCGCTCGCCGGTCCTGTTCGGGCGGGTCGATCGGGTGCACCGGCACCCGCGACTCGGCGAGCAGCCGATCGAAGGCCTCGGCGTTGAAGAGGCGAGCGAGACTGTCGCAGGCGGCGTCCGCAAGCGGGCAGTCGGTGCGGAACCCCTCGACGTAGAGCCCGACGTCGTGTCCGCGCGCCGCCAGCTCGTGGGCGAGGTCGACGGCGAACCGCTTGACCGGGCCGACCGCGTGCCGCTCACCGACGAAGAGAAACCTCACCCCCTCGCGCTCGACGCGGGCGGCGACTTGCGGCACCGAGACCTCCGCGCCCGCGCGGACGCAGGCGGCGAACGCGACGCTGCGCGCCCCCGCCGGCAGGACCAGCAGGCACACCGCGCCCGCGAGGGCAATCCGGTTCCGATCCATCCCTACGACACGTCCCGCGATCGACGCCGGAGAGGCGTCTCGACCCACGAATCCACCGCGGACCCTACTCCACGGCCGCCGGAGAGTCCAGATCGCGATCGGACGTAGATCGACCGCGGGCGCTCGACCCGGTCGCCACGCACTGGCGGCCGTCTACTCGAAGATCTCGGCCAGCGGAATCGTGAGCCCGGGGAAGAGCGGGCTGGTGAGCAGATCGCCGGCCGCGGCCGACAGCTCGGCCTCGCGGCGGTAGTTCCTCTCGGCCAGGCGGTAGACCTTCACCGTCTCCCGCACGGGGTCGACCACCCAGTACTCGCCGACCCCCTCGCGCTCGTAGAGCCGGCGCTTGACGACCTCGTCGCGGCGCCGGCTCGAGGGCGAGAGGATCTCGACCGCCAGGTCGGGAGCGCCGGCGATGTACTTCGCGCCGATGATGTCGAGGCGGTCGCGGGCGATGAACAGCAGATCGGGTCCGACGACGTCGATCGGCGAGAAGACGACGTCGATCGGCGAGGTGAGCAAGCGACCGTGACGCCGCTCGTGGATCCAGGTGCTCAGAAGGCGCTGGAGGTTGCCGGAGATGACCTGGTGCCTCGGGATCGGAGCCGGTTCGGCGATGTGCTCGCCGCCGATCAGCTCGTGGCGCAGGCCGTCCACCTCCCAGTCGGGGAGATCGTCGTAGGTGAGCACGCGACGAGCAGTTTCGGGAGCGCTCATGACGTGTCGATCCTAGCGCTACAGCGCGAGCCCGGGATCGCCTTCGAGCACCCGCCGCTCGAGCCACGGCCGCTCGCCCGGGCGCCAGAGCGGTACGCGGTGGGCGACGCGGTAGCGGAGCGGTCCGCCGTCGGCGCCCGCGCTGCGCTCGAGCGGCCGCGGGATGCAGACGAACTCGCACTCGGCGGCGTCCGCGGCCAGGCGCACCGTCGCGTAGCCGTGGCCGCCCATGTCGACGAACGCGAGGTGCGGCGCGAGGTCCGGGTTCGAGGCCCGCCGCGCGCGCTCGGCGTCGCCGCTCGCGCGGTACTCGAGGCAGGCGCGGACGCCGTGGTGGAGCAGCAGGTTGACCGCGGGCTCGACGCCGCCCGGGAGGTCCGCGAGGTAGAGCGCGCGCAGCGGGTGGTCCTTCGGGAAGCGGTGCTCCCAGGCCTCGACGACGCCGACCGCGGACACCGACCCGGTGATGAACGCCGCGCCGACCGGCTCGAACCGCGCCGGCGGCAGCGCCTTGGCGGCGAGGCCGGCCCAGAAGCTGTGGCGGTCGCCCGAGACGGTGAGGAAGCCGGCGATCCCGGCGGCGCGCACGGCGTCGTAGATCTCGGCGCGCTCGGCGTAGGCGCTGCCGTAGTCGCCGCCGCCGCCGAAGCAGGCGTAGCCCGCGCCCGGCCACGGCGCCCCGGTCCCGGCCGGGAGGTTCTGCGGATCGGCGCGCCAGTCGAGCGTGCCCGCCGAGTTGCCCCACACCTTCCAGGTCGCCTCCGATCCGCGCAGGCGCTCGAGGAACCACACCTTCTGGCGCGCGCCGAGGAGCGTCTGCGCCGGCTCGGCGCGGCGGAAGTTCGGCACCTCGGCGCCGCCGAAGCGGATCGCCGCCGGCGGCCCGCCGGCGTAGTGCCTCCCGCCGTCGAGGATCTCCATCACCTCCTGCGGCCAGAGCCCCGGAAAGTCGTCGCTCGCGAACGCCTCGGCCTCCTTGCGGCCGCTCGGCTCCTCGGACCGGTAGCTGTGCTGGTCGGTGATCAGGAGGTCGAGGTGCCGCCCCCAGCGCAGCGTCCGGTAGGCGGTCAGGCTCTCGATCGCCGCCAGGTTGTTCGGCTCGACGCCGAGGCCGTGGTCGTCGAAGCGCTCGATCGGAGCGTCGCGGACCGCCGGCGCCGCGAAGCGCTCGAGCGCGGACCCGCCGGCGTGGCGGATGCGCGCCGGCTGGTACTCGAACCAGACCTGGTTCGCCGCCACCTTGAGCGCCTGGGCCGGGCGCGTCAGCAGGTCGCCGACGCGCTGGATCGACTGCCAGCCGAGCCACGAGAACTCGTGGTTGTCCCAGATCGGCACGAACGGAAAGCGCGCCCGCGCGTCCTGGAGGTCGGGGTCCCGGAGGTAGGCGCGGTAGAGCGCGCGGTAGTCGGCGAGCGACGCCGCGACGTGGAAGCCGCCGATCCGCTCGCCGTCCGGGTAGCGGACGCGGTCGAAGAGGCGGCGGTCGTAGCGGCGGCCGCCGGCGACGTCCTCCGGGTAGGTCACGACCTCGTAGACGAAGTCGCCGAGGTGGAGCACGAACGCGAGCTGCTCCTCGGACGCGGCGCGCTCGTCCTCGAAGATCATCCGCCGGTAGGCGTTCTGCGCCCCCTCGCAGACGTTCTGGCAGCTCACGAAGGCGAAGCGCACCGGGCGGGGATCGTCGTCCGCCGGCGCGGTGCGGGTGCGCCCGATCCGGCTGCCGTCGCCGTCCCGGTCGGTGAAGCGGTACCAGTAGACGGCGCCCGGGCGGAGGCCGCCGACCAGCACCCGGCAGGTGTGGTCGGCGGCGGCGAGCGCGCGCGTGCGCGCCGCGGCGACCACGCGCTCGAACGCGGGATCCTCGGCGACCTCGACGGTCAGTGCGACCTCCGGCGCCGAGCCGCCGGTCGAGACGCGCGTCCAGAGCAGCGCGCTGTCGGTCGCGGGATCGCCGGAGGCGACCCCCTCGGCGAAGCGCTCGCGGCGCTCGACCCACGGCGCGCGCGAGCGCGCCGACCGCGGCCCGGCCCACGCGAGCGGCGCCCCCATCGCCGCCGCGGCGGCGAGGAACTCCCGCCGGGTCCAGCCGCGCCGCGGTCTCATCGCCGCCCCCCTACTCGAAGGTCTCGCCCAGCGGCGGTGCTCACGATTGGCGAATGGTAGCACGCGGCCGAGACCCCTCGGTCGAACCCGAAATGAGGGACATGATCGGCGTATCGATTCGCGTGTGGTATCATTCTACTCTCGCGGAGACGTGCGAACCGAGAGCCGAGATGAGCCGCCCGACGAGACAGCGTGTTCCGATCGTCGAGTCGTCCGACGAACGCGAACGCCTCGCGCACAGGCTGGCGAGGATCGCGGGAGATCTGGCGTCGATCAGCGAGCGCCTGGGGCACGGCGGCTCGACCCGCCTGCGTTCGCCCTCCCGGCTGGCGACCGACTACCCCGCGATCGGGACTGCCGTGAGCGAGGTCCATGAACCGGCGGCGGCGGCCTCGGTCCTCGAGCCTGCACCGCCTCTCGGCGCCGCGGGCCTGCACGACCTGGTCGATTCGCTGACCCCCGACCTGCGCGTGCCCAGTGCCGCCGCGGTCGCCCAGGCGCGGCGCAACGCGCTCGCCCGCGCCGAGCTGGCGCGGGAGTTCGGGCTGCTGACCAGCGCCGAGGTCGCGGAACTCGCCGGTTCGCGGGCCAGGAACCGGGCCGCGTTGGCCAACCGTTGGACCAAAGAGGGCCGGGTCTTCGCCGTCCCGCACGGCGGCCAGCTCCTCTGGCCGGGCTTCCAGTTCGACGCCCAGGGCCAGCCGCGGCCGGTCGTCGCCGAGGTCCTGAGGTCGTTCGCGGACGAGCCCTCGCCCTGGGCCCTGGCGCTGTGGTTCACGAGCCACACCGGCTGGCTCGACGGGCGGCGCCCCGTCGACCTGCTGGAGACCGAGCCGGGAGCCGTGGTCGAGGCCGCCCGTGCCGAGAACGAGCCGGTCGTTTTCTGACCATGGCCCTGCCGGCGCCGCCCGGGCCGCAGCGCCTCGATCCGCTGGTCTCGGAATGGGCCGCCGGCAGGCCGTTGGTCCGCGTCCATCGTCACGAGTTCGCCCCCACCTCGTTCAATCCCGGCGGCGGGCGGGGGCGGTTCCACCCCTTCGCCGCAGAGGATGGCTCCGCAGTCCCGACGCTCTACGCCGCCGACTCGGTGGACGGCGCGCTCTCGGAGACCGTCTTCCGCGCCGTTCCCGTCCACGGGACGGCTCGCACCCTCCGCGCCTCACGCCTCGAGCCGCTGCGGCTCTCGGTCCTGGTGCCGAACCGGAATCTGCGGTTGGCCGCGCTCTACGGCCACGGGCTGCGACGGCTGGGCCTGCTCCGCCGCGACCTGATCGACACGGAGATCGTCCGCTACGAACGAACGGCCGCCTGGGCCGCGGCGCTCCACGCCGCGCGGGCCGCTCTCGACGGCCTCGAGTGGGTGTCGCGCCAGCACGACGCCAGCCGTGCCGTCGTGCTGTTCGGCGACCGGGTGGCCGCGGGCGACCTGACGCTGCGGGAGGGACCGATCCCGCTCGATCGCGGACCGGGCTGGAATCTGGTGCTGGAGGCGGCGGAGGCGGCGGGGATCGTGATCGTGATCTGACTCGCTGGACCTTCCGATCGCCCGACGCTACGAACAAACGCCGCGCCCAGGGGCACGGCGGCACCACTCCGCTCCCGTTTCCGCCGTCAGGGTGTGGCCAAGGCGCATGGCGGACTCACACCAGCTCAGGGTCCGCGATCACTTCGACCAGGCTCGGCCCGTCGTGGGCGAGCGCCCGCGCCAGCGCGACGTCGAGCTGGTCCGCCGCCGTGACGCGGAGACCGAGCGCGCCGCAGATCTCGGCGTACTTCGCGAAGTCGGGGTTGTGGAGCGCGGTCTGCCAGACCTCCCAGTTGCCGGAGCGCTGCTCCTTCGAGATCTTGCCGAGCTGGTGGTTGTTGACCAGGACGTGGGCGATCTTCATGCCGTACTTGACCGCGGTGGTCAGCTCGCCCATGTACTGGCCGAAGCCGCCGTCGCCGGAGAGCGAGACCACCGGCCGGCCGGCGAAGCGGGGGTCGTCTTCGCGGGTCGCGGCCCAGGCGCCGAGCGCGGCCGGGTAGGCGAAGCCGATCGAGCCGAGGTAGCCCGACATCAGCACCGACTGGCGCGAGCACTCGAAGTAGCGGCCGAACGAGTAGGTGTTGTTGCCGACGTCGACGGCGAGGATCGCGTCGGCCGGCACCTGGTGGTTCATCGCCGCGAAGATCGCCGCCGAGGAGACCCCGCGGCCGCGCTCCTCGCCGAGCCGGCGCTCCTTCTCGCGCCGCCAGATCGCCCAGCGCTCGGCGATCCGCGGGCACTGGTCCTCGGTCGCGGCCGGCGCCGCCGCGAGCGCCTCCTCGATGAGTCCGACGGTGACCCCGATCTCGCCCCACACCGGCGCCTCGACGGCGTGGAACTTGCCGAGGATCATCGGGTCGTAGTCGACCTGGACGATCGGCCGCTTGGGCGTGATCCCGGTGTGGTTGGAGAAGCTGGCGCCGAAGACCAGCAGGCTGTCGGACTCGTTCATCAGCCAGCTCGCGATCGGCGTGCCGCTGCGCCCGAGGACGCCGCCGGCGAGCGGGTGGTGGTCCGAGATCAGCCCCTTGCCCTTGAAGGTGGTGAGCACCGGGCAGCGCAGCCGCTCGGCGAGCGCGACGATCGCCGGCATGTGGAACCGCGCGCCGTGGCCGGCGATGACGACCGGCCGGCGGCTCTTGCGGATCAGCGCCAGCGCCTTCGCCAGCGACTCCTCGGGCGGCGCGATCGTGCGCGGGGTGAGCCGCCCCGCGGGTCCGCCGGGCTTCGCGGTCTCGGCCGCGGGCAGGGTCTGCACCTCGTCGGGGAAGATCAGGTGCGACACCCCGCGGTTCAAGATCGCGCTCTTGACCGCGAGGTTGACCAGCTCGGCGTGGCGGCTCCCCGGCAGCACCGGCTGGCTCCACTGCGCGACCTTGCCGAACGCGGCCTGGAGATCGACCTCCTGGAACGCGCCCGGGCCGAGCACCTGGGTGTCCACCTGGCCGGTGAGCGCGACCACCGGCGAGCGGTCGACGTTGGCGTCCCAGAGTCCGGTCAGAAGGTTGGTCGCCCCCGGGCCGGCGATCGACAGGCACGCCGCCGGCCGCCCGGTCAGCTTGCCGTAGGCCGAGGCCGCGAACGACGCCGCCCCCTCGTGGCGGATGCCGAAGAAGCCGATCCGCCCCGCCGCCTCCTGGCGCCGGATCGCGTCGGCGAGGCCGAGGTTGGAGTGGCCGACCATTCCCCACACCCAGCGCACGCCCCACTCGACGAGCGTCTCGGCCACGAGGTCGGAGACCGTGCGCCGGTGCGGCAGCGCCTCGAGGAAGCCGACGTAGATCCCGTCGTCGCGCACCTCGACCGGGTAGGTGGCGACCCCGTCGTCGAACCCGGGCGCCTTGCCGGTCAGCGGGTGGTAGTCCCAGCCGTGCCACGGGCAGCGCAACAGACCGTTCTCGATCGACCCCTCGCCGAGCGGCCCGCCCTGGTGCGGGCACTTGTTGTCGAGCGCGCCGTACGCGCCGTCGAACCGGGTCATGCACACGGTGGCGTGGGTACAGGTCACCGGCTTGACCCGGCCCTCGGCCAGCTCGCCGTGCTCGAGCACCTTGAGCCAGCGCCGGCGGGCGGCGGCGGGGGCCGGGGCGGCGCGTGGCACTGGGGTCGGCACGGTCATCGGTCCCTGCTCGCGATCAGGAGGCTGCGCTCGAGGGAAATCGGCGACCGCGACGGTACTACAGGCGGGTCACTCCGCCAGCAGCTTCGGCCAGTTCGCGTCGGCCTTCGCGATGTGGCCGGGGACGTCCTCCTGCCACTTCTTCTGCACCTTCTTGCTGTAGTTGAGGTAGAGCTTGCCGTCGACCACGGTCCAGGCCTCGGGATCGATGCTCGCGGTATAGCCCTTGGCGACCGCGAACGCGCAGTAACCGCCATATTGCGGGGCGTACTTCTCGGGCGCGGCGGCGAAGCGGTCGCGGTGGGCGGCGCTGGCGAAGCGCCAGGTGGCGCCCTGCCACTCGAACGCGTGCTCGGCGCTCCCCGCGACCGGCTCCCCCTGCTCGAAGTAGGCGACCGGATCGTAGCCCTCGATCGCGACGCCGTGCCGGTCCAGGTTGACCGGCTCGAGGGCGCCCGCCGGCACCGCGGCGAGCGCGACGAGCAGCACGAAAGCGGCGGCGCGGGCGGAGGGGCGGATGGAACGGCGGACAGCGACGGCGCGGGGGCGGACGCGGGCGGCACCGATCTGCCCGACCGGCGTGGTGCGGACAGCGACGGCGCGGGGACGGACGCGGGCGGTACCAATCTGCTCGACCGGCATGGTGCGGATCTCCTCGTCGATGTCGATGATCGCCTGGAGCGCCGATTCGGCGCCCGCTGGTCTCGGAGTCCCTATCCGCGGCCGCACGGGCGGCCGGATTCATCGGCGCCGGTCCGGGCGTGGCTTGTCGCCGGATCGTCAACCCGCCGTTCCGCAGGCGGCACCGTCCGGCGGCAGCATCACCGGATGCGTCGAGCCGGACCGGTGGCCGCCCCACGAGCGGTGCGCGAGCGCGTGCTAGAGTGGCGGCCCGAAGCCCGATGCCAGCGAGCGGACCCCAGCCGCCAGCGGCCCGCGACGGCCGCGGAGCACTCCCCGATCGGAGAGCCGGGTGACCGAGGCCATCGCGACGGTGCTCGTCGCGAGCGTGGGCGTCTACCTGGCGCTCGGCGTGGTATTCGCCGTCGCCTTCGTCCTGCGCGGTGCCGCCCGCATCGATCCCGCGGCGCGCGGGGCGACCTGGGGGTTCCGGCTCGCCATCCTGCCCGGCGCGGCGGCGCTCTGGCCGCTGCTGGCGCGCCGCTGGGCGCGCGGGACGCCGCCGCCCGAGGAGCGCAACGCCCACCGCGACGCGGCGCGGCGTGCCGCGG
>CAZNIX010000087.1:8835-12962 GCA_964573125.1 uncultured Thermoanaerobaculia bacterium | reverse complement strand
GCCCAGGCGGGATCCCCCGGCGCTCGCCGCACGCTCCTGCTCTACGCCCACTACGACGGCCAGCCGGTCGAACCGGCGCGCTGGCGTCATCCGCCGTGGCGGCCGACGCTCGCCACGCGTGCGCTCGAGGCCGGCGGCGAGCCGCGGCCGCTGCCGGCGCCGGGCGAGCCGATCGACCCCGAGTGGCGCCTCTACGCCCGCTCGGCGGCCGACGACAAGGCGCCGATCGGGGCGCTGCTCGCCGCGCTCGACGCCCTCGCCGCGGCCGGGGCGCCGCGGACGGTCGACCTCAAGCTCTTCTTCGAGGGCGAGGAGGAAGCCGGCTCGCCCCACCTCGGCGACTACCTCGCCGCCTACGCCGACCGCTTGGCCGGCAACGCCGGCGACGTCTGGCTGTTCTTCGACGGCCCGGTGCACCAGAGCGGCCGGCCGCAGCTCTTCTTCGGCGTGCGCGGGGTCGCCGGGCTCGAGATCACCGTCTACGGCGCCGAGCGTTGGCTGCACAGCGGCCACTACGGCAACTTCGCGCCCAACCCGGCGCTCGAGCTGGCGCGCCTCGTGGCGAGTATGAAGGACGCCGACGGCCGGGTGACGATCGCCGGCTTCTACGACTCGGCGGCGCCGCTCGGCGCGGCCGAGCGCCGGGCGCTCGACGCGGTGCCGCCGTTCGAAGAGGAGCTGCGCCGCGGCCTCGGGCTGGCCGCGAGCGAAGGCGGCGACGCGCGCTACGGCGAGCGCATGGCGCTCCCCTCGCTCAACGTGCGCGGGTTCGTCGCGGGCTCGGTGGGCGAGACCGCGCGCAACGTCATCCCGGCCGAGGCCACCGCCTCGCTCGACCTGCGCCTGGTCAAGGGCGACGATCCCGAAGCGATGCTCGAGCTGGTCGCGGCGCACGTCCGCGCCCAGGGCTTCCACGTCGTCTCCGAGCCGCCCGACCACGCCACCCGCCTCGCCCACCCGCGGATCGCGCGCCTGGTGCCCCAGCCGCACTACCGCGCGGTGCGAACGGCGATCGACCTGCCGATCGTCGCGCCGGTCGCCGCCGCCGCCGAGGCCGCCGCCGGCGCGCCGGTGGTGCTCACCCCGACCCTCGGCGGCTCGCTCCCGCTCTACCTGTTCGAGGACCTCTCCGGCCTGCCGCTCGTCGGCGTGCCGATCGTCAACCACGACAACAACCAGCACGCCCCGAACGAAAACCTCCGGATCGGCAACCTCTGGTACGGGATCGACCTGCTCGCGACGCTGCTGACGATGCCGGCGGAGTAGGAGGCGGAGCCGCGCACGGGGCGCCCCGCGGTCACGTCTACCAGTAACAGGCCTGGATCGGCCACCAGACACGGCGAGGTCTCCCAGATGTGCTACAATTGCAACCATCGTTAACTCCGCCTGAAAGGGAGATCGGTTATGAGAAAGAGCTTGCTGATCCTTCTCGCCGTCGCGGCCCTCCTGCTCGCCGCCGCCCCCGGCGTCGCCGCGCCTGCCGCCGGCGACGAGACCCTGCTCTGCGCGGCGACCGGCGCCCTCGAGCCGGCGCAGGTCCTCCCGGCCGAGGAGACCGAGGCCGAAGGCGAAGCGCTGCTCCCCACGGAGGCGCTCCTGCCCGCGGAGGAGCTGGTCCCCAAGCCGGTGCCGGCGTGGTGTCCGTACAACGAGCCGTGCACGTTCTTCTGCCTGGACTATCAGGACTGCCCGCCCCCGGAGTGCATCAACGGGATCTGCGTCTACGGCTGGTAGCGGCGCGGCCGGGTCGTCGGGCGCGTCGTCCTGACAAAAGGACGCCGGCGGCTCCGGAGAGTGAGCCGCCGGCCGGGGACGACGGCAGGGGACGAGGGGGTTCCTACCCCACCGGCGTGGCGGCGGTGTGACAGCGGCGGGCGTCCGGGTGGCGGTTTCGGTACACTGACCGCCCCGGCCGGCGCGGTCGCCGGGCGGGCGGGCATTGTGCCGATGTCCAAGGAGGACCGTTGGAGCCGCTCCGGATCGGGCTGATGGGCTTCGGCCGCATCGGCCGCAACCTGTTCCGCATCCTCTACCAGCGCGAGGACCTGCGGATCGCCGCGATCAGCGACATCGCCGACCACGAGGCGCTCGAGTACCTGCTCCGCTTCGACACCCTGTTCGGGCGCTTCCCCGACGAGATCGCGGTCGCCGAGGGCTGGCTCTACGTCGCCGGGCGGCGGGTCAAGATGCTCTCCGCCGCCGACCCCGGCGACGCCGACTGGGGCGCGCTCGGCGTCCACACCGTGATCGAGGCCACCTCCGCGCCGCGCTCGCGCGCTTCGATCGAGCGCCACCTCGAGCGCGGCGCCGCGCGCGTGATCCTGTGCGCGCCGCCGACCGACCCACCCGACATCACGGTGGTGATGGGGGTCAACGACGACCGCCTCTCCCGCGAGCACCGGATCGTCTCCAACGCCTCGTCGACCGCCCACTGCGCGGCGCCGGTCTTGAAGCTCCTCGCCGAGGCGTTCGGCATCCGCCGCGCCTTCCTGACCACCGCCCACGCCTACAGCAGCCAGCACCGGCTGGCCGACGTGCCCGCCGAGGACCCGCGGCGCGGGCGCGCGGCGGCGGAGAACATCATTCCGCAGGAGACCAACGCCGCCGAGGTCGTCGAGCAGCTCCTGCCCGCGCTCGCCGGCCGGCTGACCGGCGCCTCGTTCAGCGTGCCGGTGCCCAACGGCTCGGTGGTCGACCTGGTGTGCTGGCACGACGAGCCGGTGACCGTGACCGCGATCAACGAGCTGGTGCGCACCGCCGCCGGCAGCGGCCGCTGGCGCGGCATCCTCGGCTACGAGGACGAGCCGATCGTCTCCTCCGACATCATCCGCTCGTCGCTGTCGTCGACCTTCGACGCCCAGGCGACGATGGTGCTCGGCGAGCGGGTGTCGAAGACCCTCGCCTGGTACGACAACGGCTGGGGCTACAGCCACCGGGTGGTCGACCTCATCGAGCGCTTCCGCGCGCTCGAGCGGGAGGCGGCGTGAGCGGCGGGGCCGGAGCGCGCAAGCAGGCCGCAGCCGAGCGCGAGGTCCGGGTCGGGATCAACGGCTTCGGCCGCATCGGGCGGAGCGTGTTCCGCATCCTCGCCGACCGCCCCGGCTTCCGGGTCGCCGTGGTCAACGACCTGTTCGACAACCAGCAGCTCGCTTACCTGCTCAAGTACGACACGGTGATGGACATCTTCGACCGCAAGGTCACCGCCGACGACGAGGCGATGTTCGTCGGCGGCGAGCGGGTCGAGATGACCGCCGAGCGCGACCCGGCGGCGATCCCGTGGGGCGAGCTGGGCGTCGAGGTGGTGATCGAGTCGACCGGGGTTTTCCGCCGCCGCGAGCAGCTCGAAAAGCACCTCGCCGCGGGCGCGAAGCGGGTGGTGCTCACGGTGCCGGCCAAGGGCGAGATCGACGCCACGGTGGTCGTCGGGGTCAACGACGGCGAGCTGGCGCCGGCGCACCGGATCGTCTCCAACGCCTCGTGCACCACCAACTGCCTGGCGCCGCTGGCGATGATCCTCGACCGCGCGTTCGGCATCGAGGAGGGCTTCCTGACCACGGTCCACGCCTACACCAACGACCAGCGCCTGGCCGACGTGCCGCACAAGGACTTCCGGCGCAGTCGGGCGGCGGCGCTCAACATCATCCCGACCACCACCGGCGCCGCGCGCGCGGTGGCCAAGGTGCTGCCGCGCCTCGAGGGCAAGCTCGACGGCATGGCGATGCGCGTGCCGGTGCCCGATGGCTCGATCGTCGACTTCGTCTGCCGGCTCGCCGCCGCGCCCTCGGCGGCGGAGATCAACGCCGCGGTGAGGGCGGCGGCGGCCGGCGAGCCGCTCACCGGCATCGTCGAGTACAGCGAGGTGCCGCTGGTCTCCTCCGACATCATCGGCAACCCTCACTCCTCGATCTTCGATGCGCTCTCGACCCGCGCCCGCGGCGACGGCTACGCGAAGGTCGTCGCGTGGTACGACAATGAATGGGGGTACTCGAACCGCGTCGTCGACCTCGTCGAGCGCCTGGCGGCGCTCTAGAGGTCGCCGGCGCGGTCCGAGTGGTTTTTTTTCGGGGGGCTGTTCCAGCCCCCCGCCCCGCGCGAGTGAATCGCGCGGGGCCCCACCCCCGAGTCGG
>CAZNIX010000087.1:0-8825 GCA_964573125.1 uncultured Thermoanaerobaculia bacterium | reverse complement strand
GCCGCGCGCCTGTGGGCGCGGGTCCTGCTGCCGCCGGTGGGGTAGACCGGGCGCGGTAGACTCCGGCGGCTGAAGGAGGGGCTGTGCGCAGGGTCGGCATCTACGGCTGGGGGATCGTCGCGCCCAAGGCGGCGAACGTCGACGAGTTCGCGGCGCGGCTCGGGTGCGCCGAGAGCTGGCTCGCGCCGTTCGAGGGCTTCGGCCCCAACAACTTCCTGGTCGGCCGCCCGAGCTTCTCCTTCGAGGCCTACCGGCCGTGGATCGAGGAGCGCTTCCCGCCCAACCGCTACCCGCAGCTCCGCGACAAGATGGACCTCTCGGCGCTCTACGCGGTCGGCGCGTTCATCCAGGCGCTCGGCCAGAACCCGGGCCTCGAAGCGGAGCTGACGGCGCTCGGCGGCGCGGCGCACGTCTACGTCGGCAGCGGGCTCGGCGCGTTGCCGACGATCTACGAGATCTCGATCGCCTACCACCGGGCGCAGCGGCGCTGGAACCGCTTCTGGGCCGATCCCGAGCGCAACGCCGCGCTCGCCGCCCACCTCGCCGGCGTCGGGCTCGACGAGGACGCGCCGCCGCCGCCCGAGGAGGCCGGCGCCGAGGAGGCCGACCTCGCGCGCGAGGCCTGGCACGAATACTGGACGGCGCGCTCGGACAAGCTCGCCGAGTACCTGGCCGAGCTGCGCGAGATCGAGTCGATGCAGGTCGACGGCGACGTCGAGGCCGGCAAGCTCCGGGTGTTGAAGGAGAAGCGCCGGCGCAAGACGCGCCTCCAGGAGCGCTGGGGCGCCCCCGAGCCGCCGTGGAACGCGGTGTCGGCGAACCTGTTGTGGAACATCGCCAACAACCCGGCGTCGCAGATCTCGATGCTCGGCCGGATCACCGGCCTGACCTTCGCCCCGGTCGCCGCCTGCTCGACCTTCGGCGTCGCGCTCAAGCTCGCGCTCGACGCCATCCGCCGCGGCGAGGCCAAGGCGGTGGTCATGGGCGCCGCCGATGCGCCGCCGCACGCGCTGACCGTCGGCGGCTTCTACAGCGCGCGCGTGACCTCGGGCGACGGCACGGTGTCCAAGCCCCTGACCGCGCTGCGCGGCACCCACGTCTCGGGCGGCGCGGCGATCTGGATCCTCGGCGACCACGAGCACATGAGCGCGCGCGGCTTCACGCCGCTCGGCATGGAGCCGCTCGCGGTCGGCACCTCGGCCGACGCCGACCACATCATCACGCCGTCGAAGGAGGGGCCCAAGGCGGCGGTCGAGCAGGCGCTCGCCGCCGCCGGCGCGGCGCCGGGCGAGATCGCGAGCTGGGACCTCCACGCCACCGCCACCCCGGGCGACTTCACCGAGGTCGAGACCCTGCGCGAGGTGGTGCCCGGGGACGTGCTGGTCACCGCGCGCAAGGGGACGTTCGGCCACGGCATGGGCGCCGCCGGCGGCTGGGAGCTGACCGCGCAGTACCTCGGCTACGAGCGTGGCGCGCTCTACCCGACACCGCTCGCCGAGGGCGAGCTGAACGAGCAGATCGCCGGCCTCCACCGGCGCTTCGTCTACGACCGCGCCTGCCCGCCGCCGGCCGGGCTGGCGGGCAAGCTCTCGATGGGCGTGGGCGGGATCAACGCGTGCGTGATCTCGCGGCCGTGGGGGGAGGGGGAGCGGGGAGCGGCGGCTCAGCCGCGCGATCCCACCGGCACCGCATAGCGCTCGACCAGGACCCAGCCCCGGCGGTCGTCGAGCCGGTACAGCTCGGCGGCGTAGGTCGTCCCCGGCTTCAGCCGGTCGACCGGGACGCGGAACGTGACCTGCCCCTCGGCGCGCTCCCAGGGCACGGTGCGGATCAGCTCGCGCTCGGCCGCCGGGGCGCCGGGGTCGATCAGCCGCAGCTCGTAGGTGCCGCCGGCGGTCAGACCCTCGTCGTAGACGTAGAGCACGTAGGCGCCGACCGCGGCGCGGGGCGTCAGCACGCGGTCCCCGGCTCCGCGCAAGACCTCGGTCTCGGGCACGAGGCCGAGCGTGTCGGCCTCCCGGCCCGACGCGGGCGGAGCGGCGTCGCGCAGGCTGGCGACCAGGTCGCCCACCCGTCCCTGCGCCTGCTGCCAGCTCCAGATCCAGCCGCCGACGGCGACCAGGGCGGCGACGCTCGCGGCCAGCGCAGCGGCCTGCCAGCCCGCCGCCACGCCGCCGCCCGCGGTGACCGCGGCGGGGCGCAGGAACGGCAGCAGCCAGCCGCGCCGGCGCTCCTCGGCGGGAGCAGCCGCCGGGGTCCTGGCGCCGGGCTCCGGCTCACCGGCCAGCTCCCGGCTCTCGCGCGCCAGCGCCAGCTCCTCGGCGCAGCGCTCGCACAGCGCCAGATGGGCCTCGATCCGCCCGCGGTCGAGCCCGGCGGGCGCGCCGAAGGCGTGGGCGACCAGGTCGGTGGTCGCCACGTGCTGGCCGAAGATCTCGCCCGCCATGCGGGTCTCGGCCAGCTCGCGGCGCAGCTCGTCGCTCGTGCGCAGGGCGGCGACCAGCTCGCCCCGCTCCGGCTCCTCCAGGGAGCCGTTGAGCAGCCAGGGGAGCAGCTCCTTTGCGCGCTCGGTGTCCATGTCGTGTCCCTTCATCTCATCGCATCACAGCCATCGACGGAATCGGCCGGGCGCACGGCCGGGCTTCAGACTGCCGGTACGGCGGCGGGCCGAGGCGCGCTCGTCCCGCGTTCGCCACCGTTAGGCGGCGGCCGCGGACCGTCGTTACGGTTGTTTCAGGCAGGCTGTGGCGCCGCCATGCGCCTGTGGGCGCGTGTCCTGCTGCCATCGCTCCCGACGACCTCCTCTCAGGCGGAAGCGGCCGTCAGCTCCCCGCGCAGCTCGACCGCGCGCTTGCGACAGCGCAGCACGCGCACCCGCAGCGCCCCCTCGGCGACGCCGGTGCGGCGGCTCATCTCGCGGTAGGAGAGCCCGGCGAACACCATCGACCAGAGCCGCCGGCAGTCCTCCGACATCCCCTCGAGCACCCTGAGCAGCAGGTCCTTCGACTCCGGCTCGATGCGCCCCCCGGGGTCGCCGAGGATGGCGTCGGCCTCCCACTCCTCCATGCCGTCCAACTCGGCCCAGCGCCAGCGGCCGTGGGCGCGGATGCGGTCGAGGCAGGTATGGCACACCACCCGCCACAGATAGGTCTTGAGCGCCGACTCGCCGCGGAACGCGCGGCCTCGCAGCAGCCGGGTGACCTCCAGCCGCACGTCCTGGAGCACGTCGTCCCACACCGGCGAAAGCCGCCGGCGATAGGGTTGGGCGGCGCGGTGGATCCACCCCTCGAGCGTCGCTACCGCCTCCTCCTCGCCGGAGAGATAGCGGTCGACCAGCCGTGCGTCCTCGGCGCGTATCGTCAACGGACGGGCTCCCCTGGGCGCGAATGGTGTCCTGACGGCGGGTGGGAGTCAAGCGGGGGGGCGGATCGGTGTAGAATGACTGAATTCAAGGACTGTCAATGACTTGGCGAGGACGCAGGGCCGTGTGGCGCGGTGCCCTCTGTGCCGGGGTGGCGTTGCCCGCGGCCTTGCTGAGTGGGTGCGAGGAGCCCCCGCGGCTGGAGCCCGGCGCACTCCTCGAGCGGGAGCTGACGGCAAGGCCATCCGAGTTCAGCGTGCCGGTGGCGGGCGGTCGGTTGGCGCGGCTGACCGTCGAGTCGATCGGCGACATTGGCCCCCCGCCCAGCCTCGAGATCAGACTCCGCTCGCCATCCGGCGATCAGCTTGCCGAGGCCGTGGTCCGCGGCAAGTCGGGCGGTCAGTTTGCGTGGGTCAGTGACACCGGAGGAGACCATCGACTCGAGGTAGGTCTCCAGGATCCCCTCGCGACAGGCCGGTTCCGCCTCGACCTGAAAGTGCAGGTAGCCCAGGCAGGCGACTGCTGGCGGGCCGCCGCCGAGAACGCCGAGGCGGAAGCCACCCGTCATCGAGAAGAGATGGACCTCACCCCGGCCGTCAGCGCTCTCCTCCAAGCGGCGGCAGATTGGCGCCGAGCCGGCGAGGAAGGGAGAGAGGTGGCGACCTACCTGGATGTCTGTGCCCTGGAACGGAACTGGCGCCGCTACGAAGATGCGCTCAGCCACTGCGATCGAGGACTGCGGCGGGCCGAGCAAACGGGGCGGGCAGAGTTGGTGTCCGAAGCGCTCAGCCACCGCGGCGTCGCCCTCAAGAACGCCGGTCGTCTGGAGGAGGCGCTGAGCACCTATTCCCAGGCTCGGGCCGTGGCCGATGCCGCAGGCCACCCGGCGGCGGCAGCCTTGGCGATGTCCAACACGGGTGTGCTCTATCTGAGCACCGGGGATCTCGAACGCGCCGAAGCCGCGCTCGACGAGGCGTTACGGCTGGGGAATGCCGCCGGCGGGTTGGGTCCGGTTTGCTATACCCGGTTGGCCAGAGCGCAGATCGCGAAGCGGCGGCTCGAAATCGAAAGGGCCTACCAGGAGGTACTCGAAGCACGGTCGTGTGCCGTCGCGGCCGAGGACCGGTTCGCCGAGGCCGCCGCGCTGCACGAGCTGGGCAACCTGGCTCAGCAGCGCGGTGACCTGACCAGCGCCCTCGACTTCTATGAAAGCGCGCGCCACCTCAACCTCGAACTGGGCGAATGGCGGAAGGTGGCGGACGGAGAGCGCAGCCTCGGGGGGCTATCGCTTCCGATCCGGGGATCGGCGGTCGCGTTGTCCCACCACCAGCGGGCACTCGAGCTGGCACGAGCGCTGGAGGACGCGGAGGCGATCGCCGAGGCCCTGCGGGAGATCGGCACCGTACACGAGGCCGATGGTAGCCTCGAGAGGGCGGACGAGTTCTACCGGGAAGCTCTCGCGGCGGCACCCGACGACAGCGCTGAAACGCGAGCCCGCATCCTCTACCGGCTCGGCACCCTCGCGCTTGCGCGCGGCGACCTCGATCGAGCCACCGACAGCCTGCAAGAGGCGCTGCTCCTGCGTCGGGGGTCGAAGGATCCTCGTGGGCTCAGCCTCACTCATCGCGATCTCGGAGTCGTACTTACCGAGGTCGGGCGGCTGGCAGAGGCACGGGAGCACCTGCTCACCGCGCTGGCGCTCGACCGGCGCCAGAGGGATCCCATGCTCGAAGCGGTCACGCTGTATCGGATTGCCCAGCTCGAGGAGGCGTCCGGGAATCTCGACGCTGCCCGAGCACGGCTCGAAGAGGCAATCGAGCTCGGGCGGGATCTGCGCGCGCAGCTGAGCACCGACCGGTTCCGCGTGGGGTTCTACAGTGGCGTGAGACCGTTGTTCGAGTTCCGGGTCGAGCTCCTGATGCGGCTGGCCGGCTCCCGTCCGAATGGTGGCTACGAGGCCCTGGCGTTTCAGGCCACCGAGGAAGCCCGGGCGCGCGGTCTGCTCGATCTCCTCCGGGAGGGTGCGGAGGAGTTGAGAGGGGGCATCGATCCGGAGCTCCAACACCAGGCCAGTCTGGTGGAGCACCGGCTCACCTACCTCTCCAATCGCAGGCTCGAGGAGCTGACCAGAAATCCCGACTCACCGCTGATCGCTCTCCTGGAGGCTCAGTACGACGCGGCGGATCAAGAGTGGGAGCGCCTCGATCGCAGATTCCGGGAGCTGTCTCAGAGCTACCGCCGTGCTCAGGAGCCGGTGACGCTGCGGCTGAGTGACGCGCAGGATCTCCTGCAGCCCGGTCAAGCCCTGCTCGTGTTCTGGATCGCGCCGCGTGCCTCGTATCTCTTCGTGGTCACGGAGAGCCGCTTCGACGTCCATCGACTGCCTCCGGCGGAGCAGATCTCGGAGCGGGCCTTGCGATTCCGGGATGCTCTCCTAAAGCGGCTGCCACCGTCTCGCGTCGCGGGCGATGGGATCTGGCTCTACCGGACGCTGATCGCTCCGGCTCTGGAGCAGATCCGGGACCACGAGCAGCTCATCATCGTTCCGGACGGGGTCCTTCATCTCCTTCCCTTCAGTGCACTGCCAACCGAGGAGCTTCCGTCCGGAACGGGTGAGCCGTCATACCTGCTGAGGAGCCGCTCGATCAGCTACGCGCCCTCGGTGACGGTGCTCGCGGCGCTGAGATCGCAAGTGCTCTCGCGCGGTCACTCCGAGGGTCCACGTCTGGTAGTGTTCGCAGATCCGCTCTACTCGCGGCCGCCCGCCCTGTTCTGTCCGTCGGCGGACGGAAAGGACGACGTGGAGCTGCCGTCGGCTCCCGCCCTGGAAGCATCCCGGCTGGAAGGGGAAGCGCTCGTAGCGTTATACGGCGCGAGCGAATCGCGAGCATACTTCGGCGCTGAGGCGACCGAGGAACAGGTCCGGCGCAGCAAGGAGCTGAGTGGAGCCGAGCACATCCATTTCGCGGTCCATGCAGCGATCTGTGAGCAGCGTCCCGAGCGTTCGGCATTGATTCTGGCGCTCGACGAGGACCCCGCCGAAGACGGCCTGCTTCAGGTCCGCGAAATCCTCGGGCTCCAACTGAGCGCCGATCTCGTCACGCTCTCGGCCTGCGACACGGGATTGGGAAAGCAGATCACCGGAGAGGGCGTAGTCGGGCTTTCGCGGGCCTTTCTCCACGCCGGCGCGAGAAGCGTGACGGTCAGCTTGTGGCAGATCGAGGACCAGTCGAGTGCACAGCTCATGGCCGAGTTCTACCGGAATCTGGAGGGCTCGGACGGCCATGGAGACAGGGCCGAGGCGCTGCGGCAGGCTCAGCTCACGGTGCTCGGCCAGGGCGGTCGCCGCGCTCACCCCCTCTACTGGGCGCCGTTCGTTCTCATCGGCAGCCGTGCGGGGTAACGCCGACCCGGACCCGAGCGACGATACCTAGGGGCTAACGAATCAGAACTGACAGGAGGGACAAAACATGCCAGTCTCAAACGGCTCTGGAAACGATGTCGAGTACGACGTCCCGGAAACCGATCCACCGCCTGGGGGAGGCCATCTCATTGCCGACCGCACGGCGATGGCGCTGTCGGCGGGCGCAACGGGGGTCGGGACGCTGTTCATGGTTCTGGGCTGCCTACCGGCGATCGGCAATCTGGTTCTGACCATGGTGGGCCTGCTGTTTCTGGGTGGGGCCTTCGGCATCCAGGTCACAACCCTGATCACCGGCCGCAGGCGGGCGAGACGCCGGCGCATGAGCGGGAGGCGACCGCTCAAAGCATGCTCGACCGTGCCCTATGCGTTTTCTCCGGGCGACCAGGTGTTTTTCTACTGGCCGGCAACCGGGGAAGAACTGTGCCACTCGGGCAAGGTGTCCAGCTCCGACACGGTCGTGGAGCTGATCGAGATCGCGGCGGCCCGGGTCGCGGGCGGGCCGAGTACCAACGTGGCCGTGATCCACGACGAGCCCGAGCTCTAGCTCTAGTTGGCGGCAACGACTCCATCTGGCTGACCATCCTGAAGTTCCTGGGCCTCGCCTAATGACGGGCTCCGGCCGTGAAACGCGAGGCACCGGAGGCCCGGGGGTCGCTCTAGCAGCGGCGTCCCGCCGCCCTTGAGTCCCCCCCTGTCAGATTCTGGAATTCCCAGGGTCCGCGGGGCTGTTGTCGTCCTCGCAACCGCACGCCGGCTTGCCTCGCCGGCGGGACGACACGACCGGGAGTGAGGATGCCAGAGCGAAAGTCCGAGGAGAGGGAAGCGCCGGCGGCGCCCGAGGATCGGCCCGTCGAGCAGACCGAGACCGTCGAGCCCGAAGCGGCCCGGGCCGCCGAAGCCGCACCCGCCGCCGGCCGCACCACGAAGCAGATCGCCGGCGTGCCGACCCTGCCCGTGCTGCCGCTGCGCGACGCCGTGCTGTTCCCGGGCGTGACGGTGCCGATCGGGGTCGGCCGGCCGGGGACGCTGAAGGCGATCGAGGCGGCGATCAAGGGGCCGGAGAAGCTCCTGTTCGCGGTCGCCCAGCGCCAGAACGTCGACGAGGTCACGCCCGAGGGGCTCTACACCATCGGCACCGTGGCGCGCATCGCCCAGCTCCAGCGCGGGCTCGGCGGCGCCCAGCTCCTGGTGCGCGGCGAGCGGCGCGGCATCGCGGTGCGCATCAGCGAGGGCGGCGGGTATCTCCACGCGATCGTCCGCGACGCCGAGGAGATGCAGCCGATCGACGCCGAGGACCCCGCGTTCACCGCCCTCTACCGCGAGGCGCGCGAGCGCGCCGGCGAGCTGGGCCGCAAGGTCGGCCTGCCCGACGAGGTGGTCGAGCAGGTGCTCGAGAACGTCTCCGAGCCGGGCCGCTTCGCCGACCTGGTCGCCGGCTACACCGAGATGCCGACCGCCGACCGCCAGATGCTGCTCGAGACGCTGTCGGTCGAGGAGCGGCTGCGCCGGGTGCTGGTCCTCGTGCAGCGCCAGATCGGCGTGCTCGACGCCCAGGAGACGATCAAGTCCAAGGTCCAGGAGGAGCTGGGCGACCGCCAGCGCGAGATGTACCTGCGCGAGCAGATGAAGGCGATCCAGCAGGAGCTGGGCGAGGGCGAGGGGCCGGAGGAGGTCCAGGAGCTGAAGGAGCGGCTCGACGCCCTGCCGCTGCCCGCGGAGGTGCGCAAGGAGGTCGACCGCGAGTGGGGGCGCCTGACCCGCATCGGCCGCGAGGGGATGGAGTCGCAGGTCATCCGCACCTACCTCGAGACCATCGCCGAGCTGCCGTGGGGCGTGCGCACCGAGGAGCACCTCGACATCCAGCGCGCCGAGGAGATCCTCGCCGAGGACCACTACGGCCTCGAGGACGTCAAGGACCGGGTGCTCGAGTTCCTCGCCGTGCGCCAGCTCCGCACCGCGCGCGCCCAGGCGGCGGCGGCGGCGGCCGAGCCGGCCGCCGGCGACGGCGAAGCGGATGCGGGCGCCGGTGCGGCGGCGGCT
>CAZNIX010000086.1:0-13085 GCA_964573125.1 uncultured Thermoanaerobaculia bacterium | reverse complement strand
GGCGCGTGAGCGCGAAGCGGCGCGCCTCCTCCTCGAGCCCGCGCTCGCCGCGTTCCGGCTGCTCGAACCGGCGGTCGCGGCCGAGGTCGCCCTCCCCGACGGCTCGGACGCCGCGGCCGGGGCGACGATCGCGACCGTGCGCGGCCCGGCGCGCGCGATCCTCGCCGCCGAGCGCACCGCGCTCAACCTGCTCGGCCATCTCTCGGGGGTGGCGACCGCCACCCGCGAGATCGTCGCCGCGGTCGCCGGCCACCGCGCGCGGGTGGTGTGCACGCGCAAGACCACGCCTGGGCTGCGCGCGCTCGAAAAGCACGCCGTGCGCGCCGGCGGCGGCGCCAACCACCGCTTCGGGCTCGACGACGCGGTGCTGATCAAGGACAACCACCGCGCGCTCGCCGGCGGCGTGCGCCCGGCGATCGAGCGGGCGCGCGCCGCGGTCGGGCACCTGGTCAAGGTCGAGGTCGAGGTCGACACCCTCGACCAGCTCGACGAGGCGCTCGCCGCCGCCGCCGACGCCGTGCTGCTCGACAACATGCCGCTCGAGGTCCTGCGCCGCGCGGTCGCGCGGTCGCGCGGCCGCGCGCTCACCGAGGCCTCGGGCGGCATCACCGCCGCCACCGCGGCCGCGGTCGCCGCCACCGGCGTCGACCTGATCTCGGTCGGCTGGCTCACCCACAGCGCGCCGGCCCTGGACGTGGCGCTCGACGTCGAGGCGTGACGGCGGCGGCCGCGCTCCGGCAGGCCTCGTCCCGGAGGCGGCTCTCTCCGGCTAGCCGACGGGGGTCGCGGCGCGCACCAGCGACTCCTCGAACTCCTCGGAGCGGAGGAGCCGGAGCACGACCGACGAGTAGCGCCGCCGCTCGACCTCGCCGAGGTAGGTGCGCACGCCGCCGCTGTCCGGATCGCGACCGAGCAGTCCCCGATAGAAGCTCTCCAGCAGCTCGGTCGCGGTCAGGCGCGAGCGGTTGGCGGCGAACTCCCCGCTGCGGAACATGGCGTCGACCACCGCCTCCAGGCGGCCGCGCTGGACCTCGGCCACGTAGCCGCCGAGGCTGGCGGCGTCGGGCTCGCGGCCGAGGATCGCCCGGTAGAGGCGGGTGGTCACGATCTCGGCCTGCGCGCGGCTGTAGCCTTCCTCCAGGCCCGCGATCTCGGCCGTGAGCCGCCACTCGAGGTTGAGGTTGCCCGGCACCCAGAGCCAGAGGTCGCACGAGCCCCGGCGCGCGCCGGCCTTGAGCTCGAATCGGCCCTGGCCCTCGCCCTCGACCTCCAGCAGGTCGCCGCAGGAGCGCTCGGGCTCGAGGCCGAAGACCATGCGGTCGGGGGGGAACTGCCGGCCGTACTGATCGACGGCGCGCAGCTCCAGCTCCACGCTGGCGCCGAGGGGCAGCCGGAGCGGGCGGTCCAGCGAGAGGTCCCGCCAGCGCTCTCCGGGGAAGAGCACGCTCGCCTCGACCGCGCAGGCGAACGGTCGGCTCCAGGTGCTCTCGCAGCCTTGGGCCCAAGCTCCGGCTCCGGGCATCAGCAGCAGAGCCGCCGCCAGGGCGGGCGGCACCGCCGGAGACAGGCGCTTCAGCGATCTCGGGTTGCGGCTGGCGTCCATGGGCACCTCCGGCTCCCGCGGGCGGCTCGGGCGCCGAGCGGGCTCGGGCCGTCTTCGATCGCGCGCGAGAGGGAAAGTCAAACGCCGGGGAACTCGGCCGGCACCGCGGAATCGTAGCGCACCGGGCTCGCATGACTCGGCGATCCGTCCGAGGGGGCCGATCAGGCCCGCCGTGTCCAGGAAGCGTCGAGCCCGCGCCTGGCCGGGCGCGCTACACTTGCCGTCCGACGGCCGGGCGGTCGCTGCCGGAGCGGCGCCCTGATCGCCCGCGGCCGCGCGGCCTAACGCCATGACCGAACCCCTGGTCCAGATCGGCGGCTCCGCCCCCGCCCCCCGCCCGCCGCGCGCGCCGCGGCCGGAGTGGCTGCGCATCCGCCTCGCGACGCCGGCGCGCTACCACGAGGTCAGGCGGCTGGTCGAGCGGCTCGACCTCCACACCGTTTGCCAGGAGGCGCGCTGCCCGAACATCTACGAGTGCTGGGGCGAGCACGGCACGGCGACGTTCATGATCCTGGGCGACGTCTGCACCCGCCGCTGCGGCTTCTGCGCCGTGACCAGCGGCCGCCCGCCCGCCGGACCCGACCCCGACGAGCCGCGCCACGTCGCCGCGGCGGTGCGCGCGATGGGGCTGCGGCACGCGGTCGTCACCTCGGTCGACCGCGACGACCTCCCCGACGGCGGCGCCGGCCACTTCGCGGCGGTGATCGCGGCGGTGCACGAGGCCGTCCCCGGGACCGCGGTCGAGGTGCTCACCCCCGACTTCCGCGGCGTGCCCGGCGCGCTCGACCTCGTGCTGGCGGCGCGCCCGGAGGTGTTCTCCCACAACGTCGAGACCGTCCCCCGCCTCTACCGCTCGGCGCGCCCGGGCAGCCGCTACGAGCGCTCGCTCGCCCTCCTCGCGAATGCCGCCGCCCGCCGCGACGCCGGCGCCTACGCGGGCCGGGTCAAGACCGGCCTGATGGTCGGCCTGGGCGAGACCCCCGAGGAGCTGCGCGCCACCCTCGCCGACGTCCGCGCCGTCGGCGTCGAGATCCTCACCCTCGGCCAGTACCTCCAGCCGACCCGCGACCACCTGCCGGTCGACCGCTGGGTCACCCCCGCCGAGTTCGCCGACTACCGCGAATACGCCCTCGCCCTCGGCTTCGACCACTGCCAGGCCGGCCCCCTGGTGCGGAGCAGCTACCACGCCCACGAGCACGTGAAAGCGCTTTGAAACGCGGGCGGTTTTGAGCTCCGTTCCGGGCCGTCGCCCGTGGCGTGCCGGTCCTCCGCCGGGCTGCGCCGCCACCCCCTTCGGGACCAAAGTAATACTGATATTTGATCTTGGCTGTCTCAGATTGCCATACTGAAGCTACTCCACTATACGGAGCGGATCGTTGCGCCCGCGAGCGGCGTGTCCATTGGATCGGACGGTCAATCGTTGAGAAGGGAGATCGGAGAATGCTGAACTCGGATGCTCTTCGTCGTCTCGTCGCAGTCGTGTTGGTGGTCGCGGCTCTCGTACTGCTGCCCGCGGTGCCCGCGCTGGCGTCCGGTAACGGTTCGGATGAGGATCAGGCCACTTCGGAGGGTGAGGACTCGGGGGTGGTCGAGGAGGTGATCGACTGGTTCCTGAACCTGCTGGGCGCCGCTGAGGAGGGCGACAGCCGACAACAGCAGGACCCGACTGGTTAGCGCTAGCGAGGCGAACGGAACGAAGGGCAGAGTTCTGGCCGGATAGGCGTCGGTTCGACAGTGCGAACCGGGAGCCGTGAGCGCAGCATCTGCGGCTCTCGGAGCGAGACGCCGTCGCGAGAGTGAGGACGTAGCGGGCAACCCGACCTACGCCCGGCCGAAACCGGCCTGCCAAGGCGTTGTTCGGTAGGACGTGGTTCAAATGGACTCTCACCGAGAGGAGTGCTAGGCTATCGACGAGCATCGATTCCTGGGCCTGTTGCCCTATCGGCATTCCGCCGACACGACCGTGAGCCACCCGAGCCGCGCCGCGCTGGAGCGTTTCCTCTCCGGCGAAACCACGCCGGGTGAACTGGCCGTGGCTCAGCACCTGCTACCCGAGTGTGCGGTGTGCTCGGAGGTCATCTCGTCCTGGTGGGCCATCGCGTGCCGTGCTGACGACTGGGAGGACGGCGTTCGGGCGGTGGCGGAGCGTGACGAGGCTCGTTACAAGGAAGTGGTCGACCGGATCCTCGGCGAGGTCAAGCGTCTCGAGTCGGCAGTGGCCGCAGAGCGGCAGGAGGCCTCACGCCTCCTCCCGCGGCTGCTCCGGCATCCGCTCGAGCGGCAGCTCATCCTGGTGCGGAACAGCAGGCAGTACCGGACCGCCGCGCTTTGCGATCTGTTGCTCGAAGCCAGCTTCGCGCAGCGCGATGACGATCCATCGGCCTCCGAGGGATTGGCTCGGGTCGCGGTGGCGGCTGCGGTGCGGCTCGATCGCGCGCGCTACGGTGACGCGCTCATCCACGACCTGCAGGGACGCTCCTGGGCCTACCTCGCGAACGCCCGCCGTGTCCTGGGGGATTTCGCGGGCACCGAGCAGGCTCTCGGCACAGCCCGTTCCTTCTTGGCGGAAGGAACCGGTAGCTCGCTCGACGAGGCATTCTGTTGGGAAACCGAAGCCTCCTTGCGGAGCACGCGCGGAGACCAGCTCGAGGCGGTTCGCTGCGTCGGCCGGGCGATCGCACTCTACCGGCGGATCGGCGATCGGCACCTGCTCGGGCGGGCGCTGATCAAGCAGGGAATGGTCTGGGGTTATGCCGGTGACTTCACGCGCGAAGTAGTGCTGGTGCGCACGGGTCTCCGGCTCATCGACTCCGACCGCGACAGCCGCATAGCGCTGGTCGGCTGGCACAACCTGTGTTGGGCTCTGCACCAAGCGGGGGAAGACCGGCAGGCGCTGGCCGCGCTAGCGCAAGCCCGTCCTATGTATGTGCGCCTGGGCAACCGCGCCCTCCTCCTGCGCTTCCAGTGGCTGGAGGGTACGATTGCCGCGTCACTCCACCGCGACGAGCAGGCCGAGGGCTGCCTGCGCGAGGCGCGCGAAGGCTTCATCCAACTCGACGTCGCGCTCGACGCCGCCGAGGTCGCGCTCGACCTCGCCGCGCTGCTCTGCCGCCAGGGCCGTACCGCCGAGGTGCTCCCGCTCGCGCTCGAGATGATCGCCATCTTCGAGTCGCGGGGGACCCACCAGGAGGCCCTCGCCGCGTTCATCCTCCTGCGCCAGGCCGCCGAGCGGGAGCGGGTCAGCGAGGCGCTGCTCCAGCGCCTGGGCGCCTCTCTGCGCGAGCCGCGGGCGCACGGCTGATCCGGCCGGCGCCTCCCTGCGCGGCTGCATCCTGGCCACCACCGATTGCCGCGACCGCTCCGCACCGCTAGAATGCGCCCGGCCGCAACCGCCCCGGCGGGAGCGCGCCGCCCGTCCACCGACCTGCGAACCCGCGCATGAACGAGCCGACAGACCCGGTCGCGATCCGCGCGCTCGACGAGCTAGATCTCGACGCCGTGGTCGCGATCGACGAGAAGATCTCCGGCCGCTACCGGCCGGAGGTCTGGGAACGGCGGGTCGGCTACTACCTGCGCCGCGATCCGGAGGCCTCGGTGGTCGCCGAGGCGGAGGGGCGGGTGATCGGGTTCATGTTCGGCGAGGTGCGCTCCGGGGAGTTCGGGCTCGACGAGCCGACCGGCTGGATCGAGGTCCTCGGCGTCGATCCCGAGAGCCGCGGCCGCGCCGCCGGCCGGCGCATGGCCGAGGCGATGCTCGACCACTTCCGGGCGCGCGGCGCGGTCGCCGTGCGCACGCTGGTCGACGCCGGGATGGCCGACGTCGGCGAGTTCTTCGCCGCCCTCGGCTTCGAGCCGGCGAACCTCCGGCCGTACGTCAAGAAGCTGTAGGAGATCCGCGATGAGCACGACCTCGACGAGCCTGCCCCAGCGCTTCCACGCCGCCGTCCTGCGCTGGAAGGACGAGTTCATCCCCGACTACGAGTTCCTGCTCGAGAACTGGGACCGCCACTTCCCCAAGGACCGGCGGTTCGAGCTGTGCGCGTTCCGGGAGCTGGGGATCTGCGACGAGATCGAGTGCGGGGCGATGAAGGGCAAGCCCAAGTTCCGGCGCGCCGGCGAGCTCGAGCCGGAGCAGGCCGGGCACCTCCTGGGCGCGATCAAGGCCCAGGCCTCGACCGAGTTCGGCTCGATCCAGCAGCACCGGCTGACGCTCGCCCGCGCCCAGGACGAGGAGGAGCAGTTCTGGATCCTGCGCATGATGGCCGAAGAGCTCCGCCACGGCTACCAGATGCTCCACCTGCTCGCCGACGACGACTGGTCCGCCGTCAGCGAGCAGTCGAGCGCCGACATGGTCGAAGAGATCCTGTCGATGACCACCGGCTCGCACATCCTCTCGGCGTTCAACATCGAGTTCGACTCGTTCGTCGACAACGTCGTGTTCTGCGCCCTGATCGACCGCGTCGGCAAGTACCAGCTCTCGATGCAGCGGGTGAGCGCCTACAAGCCGATGGCCGAGAGCATGCCGCAGATGCTGCGCGAGGAGGCCTTCCACCTCGCCGCCGGGGTGGTGCCGATGCGGCGCTGGGCGACCGAGGCCGCGAAGGGCGAGGTCTACATCACGATGGCGATGCTCCAGAAGGCGGTCAACAAGTGGCTGCCGCGCGGGCTCGAGATGTTCGGCGACGAGCGCGGCGGCGGCACCAACGTCCGCTACGGCCTCAAGCCGATGAAGAACGCCGAGGCGCAGAAGCTCTACTACGAGGAGGTCGGCAAGCTCCTCCACGACGTCAACACCCGCTACGTCCGCGCCCGGCGGCCCGAGCTCGACCGCGCCGCGGCGCTCGCCGCGGTCGACGCCGTGGCCGGCGGCGACTCCGCGCACGGCATCCAGCCCGAGGAGCTGCTGCGCGCGCCCGACATGCGCTACTTCCGCCGCCGCGGCGTGCCGGCGTTCGAGCGGGTGGGCACCGACGGCGCCGCCTACGAGTCGTTCGACGCCTACGTCGGCCACCTGCGCGACACCCTGCCCGAGTCCTACCTCGCCGGCTGCGATTTCCGCGACTTCGCCGAGGCTCTGCGCCAGATCGACCGCGGCGAGCTGACCGTCGAGGACGCGACGCGCCAGATGCCGGCGCTGCGCCGCGTCGGCGGCTCCTGCCCGTGCTCGCGCGCGGTGCGCTGGGTGATCGACGAGCCGGTGGCCTCCGCCTGACGGCGCTGCGAATGCGGCTGTGCACGCCCTCCAGGGGCCCGTCCTTCGAGGCCGCTCGCAGCAGGAATACGCGCGCCTTAAGGGCGCCTGTGCGGCGGCGCTCCGCGCCGCCGGCTCGGGGGAGGGGCCCCGCGCCCCCTGGAACCAAGACCGTCACTCGCGCGGGGAGGGGGGCTGGAACAGCCCCCCTCAAGAAAAGCGCCCCGCGCGATTCACTCGCGCGGGGAGGGGGGCTGGAACAGCCCCCCTCGAGAACATGAGCCTCTTCGGCCGCTTCGTGGTCGCCACGCTGCCGCTGGCGCCGCGCTTCCTGGTCGGCCGGGTGGCCGCGCGCTACGTCGCCGGCGAGCGGCTGGACGAGGCGCTGGTCACGGTGCGCGAGCTCAACGGCACGGGGGCGATGGCGACGCTCGACGTCCTCGGCGAGGAGGTCACCGACCGCGCCAAGGCCGAGGCCGCGGTCGCGGAGTACCTGCGGGTGTTCACGGCGATCGACGAGCTCGGGCTCGACGCCAACGTCTCGCTCAAGCTGACGCTGCTCGGCCTCAAAATCGACCCCGACTTCTGCGGCGCCAACGTCGAGCGGATCGCCGCCGCCGCCGCCGAGCGCGGCAACTTCGTGCGCCTCGACATGGAGGACGCCACGACCACCGACGCCACGCTCGCGATCTACCGCCGCCTCCAGCCGCTCTACGGCAACCTCGGCGTGGTGCTCCAGGCCTACATGCGGCGCACGCTGTGCGACATCGACGCGCTCCCCGGCGAGGGCGCCAACGTCCGCCTGTGCAAGGGGATCTACATCGAGCCGCGGGCGATCGCCTGGAAGGGCTACGAGACCGTGCGCCGCAACTTCGTCGCCGCGCTCGAGAAGCTGATCGCGCGCGGCGTCTACGTCGCGATCGCCACCCACGACGAGGTCCTGGTGTGCGCCGCCGCGGCGCTGATCGACCGCCACCGCCTGCCGCCCGAGCGCTACGAGTTCCAGATGCTGCTCGGGGTCGACCACGAGCTGCGGCAGATCCTGCTCGACGGGGGCCATCGGCTGCGCGTCTACGTCCCCTACGGCGCCGACTGGTACGCCTACTCGGTGCGCCGGCTGCGCGAGAACCCGGAGATCGCGCTCCACGTGATCAACGCCCTGCTCGGGCGCCGGAGGAAGGCGTGATCCGCCCCGACCTCGAGCCCGCCGGCCCGCTGCCGCTCGGCCGGGTGGCGGTGATCGGCGCCGGCAAGATGGGCACCACCCTGATCCGCGCGCTGACCGCGGGCGGCGCGCTCGACGCCGCGCGCGTGGTCGCGACCGCGCGCCACCGCGACACCCTCGACCGCGTGCGCGAGGAGCTGGGGGTCGCGGTCACGCTCGACAACCGCGCCGCCGCCGAGGGCGCCGACCTCGTGCTGCTGTGCGTCAAGCCGCAGCAGGCCGAGCCGGTGCTCGCCGAGCTGTCGGCGGTGGTCGGGGAGAGCCAGCTCCTGATCACCATCCTCGCCGGCGTCTCGCTCGCCCACTTCGAAGCGCGCCTCGGGGCGGCGGTGCCGGTCGTGCGCGCGATGCCCAACACCGCGAGCCTGATCGGCGCCGGCATGACCGCGCTCTGCGGCGGCGCGCGCGCCGAGCCGCGCCACCTCGAGATCGCCGAGCGGGTGTTCGCGCGCGTCGGCCGCACGCTCGTCCTCGACGAGCGCCACTTCGACGCCGTCACCGGGCTGTCCGCCAGCGGGCCGGCCTTCCTCTACGTCGTGATCGAGGCGCTCGCCGAGGGCGGGGTCAAGGTCGGCCTGCCGCGACAGGTGGCGATCGAGCTGGCGGCCCAGGCCTGCCTCGGCGCCGGCCGCATGGTGCTCGAGACCGGCAGCCACCCGGCGCTGCTCAAGGACGCCGTGACCACCCCCGCCGGCTGCACCGTCGACGGCATCCTCAAGCTCGAGGAGGGCGGGCTGCGGGTGACCCTGATCAAGGCCGTGGCCGAGGCGAGCCGCCGCGCCCGCGAGCTCGTCGAGCCCGAGGAGGGGTAGGCGCCGACGGTATGCGGAACGCAGCCGGCGCCGCCGTCTCGCCCGCCCCCGCCGTGCCCGCCCGAAGGCCCGACGCCGAGCCGCGCGTCCTGCTGCTCCAGGTGCGCTCCCACGCCGAGGCCGAGCATCAGGAGCGGCTGTGCTTCCTCGACCGGCTGGCGATCCGCCCGGAGAGCCTGACCTGCCGCAATCTGGTCCCCGCGCCGGCGCTCGCCTGGCGCGACGTCGCCGGCGCCGACGCGGTGATCGTCGGCGGCGCCGGCTCGCACTCGGTGACGCGCGAGTATCCGTTCACCGCTCCGCTCGCCGAGGTCGTCCGCCGCCTGGTCGCCGACGGCAAGCCGCTGTTCGGCTCGTGCTGGGGGCACCAGTTCATCGCCTGGGCGCTCGGCGGCCGAGTCGAGCACGCGCCCGAGCGCGGCGAGGTCGGCACCTATCCGGTCGAGCTGACCGCCGCCGGCGCCGGCGACCCCCTGTTCGCGGGCTTCCCGGCCCGCTTCGACGCCCAGCTCGGCCACCACGACACGGTGACCGAGCTGCCGCCGGGGGTCGAGGAGCTGGCGTTCACCGACGCCTGCCGCAACCAGGCGCTGAAGGTCCCCGGCCGGCCGGTCTACGGCACCCAGTTCCACAGCGAGATGAACGTCGGGCACATGCGCGAGCGGCTGCTGATGTACCGCGACGCCTACCTCCCGGTGCCCGATTTCGAGGCCGAGATCGACCGCATCCTCGCCCCCTCCCCCCACGCCGACACCATCCTCCGGCGGTTCCTGGACCTGCTGGGCTGAGGCCGGGTCGTCCTGCGGAGCGTGGATTCATCGAATAGTCTTGATTTCTATGACGGTGTGTGCTACCTTGCTTTAAACTGAAGGTTGGAGGAGGCGCGATGAGAGTGACTGTGCGAATCTCGGCCAGACTGGCTGCCGGCGCGGCGATCGGGACGGCGATCTGGCTCGGTGGCATGCTGACTCCGCCCCCGGCGGCTGCGCAGCTAGTCGAAGCCGGCGAACCTTGTAACGGCGACGCGGACCACCGCGAGCACAGTTTTCCGGAGCACGGGTGCAACTTGTACTGGAACCCGCACTACTCGGTGGAACACCTAAATCTCTGCTCTGATGTCGCATTGCACTGTGCCGCATGTTATGACTGCTGCGAGGATCGGCGGAATGAGAAGAAGAAGTGCGAGTGCATGATCTTCCCACAACCCTTTCGACAGGTCTGTCTGGACGAGGTCGACGAGGCGATCGACCACGGCTGTATAGTGGTCAATTGCCGCGGCACGTTCCTCGATGGGTGCCAGGAGTAGCATCATGGCTGTGCCGACAACGCGGAGACGATCGGGGATCGGGATGCTCCTGCTCGCGCTCGCGGTGGCTGGGGCGGCGTCGCCGGCCATGGCTGGCGATCCTCTGCCGTCCAGGAAGCTCGTCATCCTCGGTGCCGACGGCACCGCCGCCGACACTGTGCGCTGGACGACCTCATCGGGTGGTCAGGCGGTGCTCAAGGTCGAAGGTGACGAGGAGGACCGGTGGCTGGTGCTCACGATCGACGGCCGGTCCACGACGCGACTGGGGGGACCTCGATCGCATCCCCTCGGAAACTGGGGCCATGAGTACGAGCTCCGTGATGAGGCGACCGGCTGGTGGGCGCGATATTCAGGGACGACGCCGGACCGCCCGACTCCGGACCTGGATGCGAATCGTCCGCCGGATCAGTCGGTGGACCTGGCCCTCCAAGCGCTGGTCGAGTCGAGGGCCGAGACGCGCCACGAGTGGTGGACCAGCGACGGCATCCTCGTGCGGCGCACGACGACGCTCGAGGCGTGGCCTCCGGATCTCGACGGGCCGAATCCGCTCGACGAAGTGGTCGTGGAGCTGAGAGGTCAGGGCCTTGACGAGGGAATGCCGAGCGCCACCCAGAATGCCGTTCGGTTTCTGTTGCAGATGCGGAGCCGAAGTCCACACCTGGACCGCTACTGGGAAGGAGAGTTCGACTTTCTCGAGCTGCTGGCCGATGCCCTGAGTGAGCCGGCAGCGGACGGACGACGGTCGCCTTGACCTGACCGTAGCCGCCACGCCTGCGGGCACTGGCCTTTGCGCGGCTTCCCAGCACCGGTGCTTCGGCCGGGACATTGTCCGGCCCGGGGGCGAGAGCGCTGCCCACCGCCGGGCCTCATGGCCTCGAGCGGCCGGGGCGCGTCTGCTGGAGGCACTGCCTGCCGCGGCCCGCCCCCCCGACGCTCGCTTGGCGTTGGCCCGCCAGCCGGACCTCGGGCCCCGCTCTCGGGTGATCCGGTATCGGGTTTGACCTCCACGCAATCCCGGTGGTAATGTTCCTACGCATATCTCTTCCGATTTCAGGATGTTCGCGGCATGGCGGAACCGGGCAGCGACACCAACACCGACGACCTCGACCTGGGCTCGATCCAGGAGAGCGGGTTGACGCAGGCGTACGAGACCACCACCTCGGAGCGCGGGCCCAACGGCGCCACCCGCTCGGCGGTCGACGCCGACCTCATCCTGATCGCCCATCCCGAGCACCAGCGGCTGGGCACCCGCTTCCGGCTCCACCCGGGGTCGAGCATGGAGGTCGGCCGCGCGCCGACCTCGGAGATCTCGCTCCCCGAGGTGCTGTCGATCTCGCGCCAGCACGCGCGGCTGCACTACCGCGGCCGGCGGGTGGTGATCGAGGACCTCGGCTCGACCAACGGCACCTACGTCAACGGCGCGCTGATCCAGGAGCCGACCGCGCTCCACAGCGGCGACCGCTTCCAGGTCGCCGGCGTCCACTTCAAGTTCCTGCACGAGAAGGACCCCGAGCACGCGTTCCACCTGACCATCTCGGACCTGGTCACCCGCGACGGCCTGACCGAGATCTACAACAAGCGCAAGTACGACGAGGAAGCCGAACGCGAGCTGGCGCGCGCGCTGCGCCACGGCCGGCCGCTCTGCCTGATCCTGTTCGACCTCGACGACTTCAAGCTGATCAACGACAACTACGGGCACCTGTGCGGGGACTTCGTGCTCAAGCGGGTGACCTCGCTGGTGCGCGAGGTGGTGCGCCCGGAGCAGGTCTTCGCCCGCGTCGGCGGCGACGAGTTCGCGATCCTCGCCCCGGAGACCGAGGCGCCCGGCGCCGAGGCGCTGGCGGTCAAGCTGCGCGACCGCATCGCCGGCCTCGAGTACGACTACTGCGGCTGCACGGTGTCGGTGACCTGCTCGTTCGGCATCGCCCAGCTCGATCCGGCGATGGACAGCCCCGACGGGCTCTACGAGTCCGCCGACCGCGCTCTCTTCCTGTCCAAGCGCGCCGGCCGCAACCGGGTCACCCTCCACTCCGCGCCCGCCGACGCTTAGCGGCATTGCCGTCCGCGTGCTGCGCGAGCTCCACGTCCGCAACCTCGCCGTCCTCGCCGAGGCCTCGGTCGAGCTGGGCGGCGGCCTCAACGTGCTCACCGGCGAGACTGGCGCCGGCAAGTCGATCGTCGTCGACTCGCTCGCCCTCCTCGCCGGCGCCCGCGCCGACCAAGAGCTGATCCGCACCGGCGCCGAGACGCTGTCGGTGGCCGGGGTGTTCGAGCCCGCCGGCCCCGGCTGGCGCCGCCTCCTGGCCGAGGCCGGGGTCGAGGACGCCGGCGGTCCGGAGCTGCTGGTGCGGCGCGAGATCCAGAGGAGCGGCCGCAACCGGGTGCTGGTCAACGACCAGCCGACCACCCTCCGCCTGCTCGCCGACCTCGCGCCCCACCTGCTGCGCATCCACGGCCAGCGCGAGGAGCTGGGGCTGGTCGACCCCGAGCTGCAGCGGGTGTGGCTCGACGCCAGCGGCGGCGCCTCGGCGGTCGAGCTGGCCGCCGCGACCGCGGCCGCCTACCGCGAGGTCGCCGATCTCGCGGCGCGCCTCGAGCGGCTGGCCGGCGGCGAGCAGGTGCGCCGGGAGCGGCTCGAGCTGGTGCGCTTCCAGCTCGGCGAGCTGGAGGCGCTCGCGCCGCGGGCGGGGGAGGACGAGGCGCTGCGCGCCGAGCGCGATCTGCTGCGCAACAGCGAGGCGGTGGCGCAGGCGCTCGGCGGCGCCTATGCCGGCCTCTACGAGGACGAGGGCGCGGCGGTCGACCGCATCGCGCGCGCCCGGGCACTGCTCGCCGGCGCCGAGCGCTGGGTCGCCGGCGCCATCATCCGCACGTTCGAGCAGGACATGCTCGAAGTGGAGGCGGAAGAGGTCAAGCCCGAGGACACGGTCGCCCGAGCGCCCGTGGTG
>CAZNIX010000085.1:0-13102 GCA_964573125.1 uncultured Thermoanaerobaculia bacterium | reverse complement strand
TGGATGGGCCGATAGTCGAGCGCGGGGACGAACAGCTCGAAGAGCGCCCGGGTGTTGCGCCAGGCGAACTCGAGCGCCCCCTCGCGCCCGGCGTCGAAGAGGAACGACGGGACGTGGGTGAACGACCGTCGCGCCCACCAGCCGATATGGACGGCATACGCGATCGCGAGCACGGCGGCCGGGATTCCGAACGTGAGGAGGTTCGCCAGCCGGTGGCGCCGCGCCGCGCCGAGACGGCGGCGGTACTCGCGATCGAACACGGCCGGCGCGACGGCCGCCGCGAAGCAACTCAAGAAGAACAGCGACGTCCCGTAGTGGGTCAGCAGCGCCAGGCTGGTCATGAGCGCGAACGTCGCCCGCGCGCGCCGCGCCGGCGCGGCGAAGCCCTGTTCGACCAGCTCGAGCAACGCCAGGAAGGCCCACAGGACGAGGAGGGTGGCGAGGCTGTAGGCGCGCACGTCGAGGCCGACCGACACCGCGGAGAGCGACGAGCCGTAGGCGAACGCCGCGGCCGCCGCCAGCCCGGGCCGGCCGGCGATCCGGTGGACGATCCGGCCGACCAGCCAGGTCGAGCCGACGGTGCCCAGGATCGGGATCAGGCGGTAGGCGACGGGGCTGGTGCCGAAGGCCGCGATCGCGGCCTTCAGGCAGAGGAAGAAGACGGGCGGATGAGCGGTCCAGCGGATCTCGTCCAGGAGGTTGCGCCAGTCGTCCTGGCGGGCGATGAACACGTTCCAGATCGCGTCGTAGCCGAAGCGTTCCGTCCGGCTGAGCGCGAGCAGCGGCACGGCGCTCAACGCGACCGCGAGGGCCAGATAGAGGGTGCTCGAGGACCGGGGCGACGAGTCGCGCGGCGTCGGCGGCACGGTCTCGGCGTTCACGTCGTCGGCGTTCACGGTCTCGGCGTTCACGGTCTCGGCGTTCACGGTCTCGGCGTTCACGTCGTCGGCGTTCACGTCGTCAGCGTTCTACGTCGTCAGCGTTCACGTCGTCAGCGTTCACGTCGTCAGTGTTCACGTCGTCAGTGTTCACGTCGGGCGAACGCCGCCCAGACGTCGTCGCCGCTGACCGTCACGGTCTCGGCGGTCAGTCCGGCGCGCTCCGCCGCCGTCGCGGCCACTTCCGAGGTCCGCTCGAGCGGCCAGCTCGCGGTGGTGCCGTTCTGCTGGGGCCGGAAGACCACCACCCGCTCGGCTCGCGTGGCCTCCAGGCAGCCGGCCATGCGCAGGTAGGTGACCGGCGCCGAGAGATCGAGCTGCCACTGGCCGCGGTCCCGGCAGATGTAGAACTCGGCGTCGCCCTGGTCGCCGACCCGCCAGACGTCCACCGTGCCGCTCCCCTCGATCCGGCGCAGGAAGCGCCACCGCCGGTCGTGGTGGTGGGTGAACACGTGGATCAGGTTGAACTGGTCGACCTGCACCGCCGCCGGCGCGGGGAACGCCGCGCGGAAGCGATCGATCTCGTCCTGCCAGAGGTAGCCGCGGGTGAGGCGAAAGTGATCGAGCCAGCTCGCGGTGTTGGCGAGGCCGGCGAGGGCGAACAGGCCGACGGCGAGCGCCCCGACCCGGCGGCCGGTCCTCCCGGCGACCTCGTCGACCGCCAGCGCCAGGACGACGACGGCGAAAGGGAACAGGAAGTACTGGTGGCGGAGCGGCCCGCCGTACGGATAGCGGCCGGCGAGCGCGAGCGCGATGAGCAGAGCGGTCATCGTCACGAGCAGAACCGGCGGGACGCGGCGCGCGACCGCCGGCCCCCCGCCTCCGCGCGCGGGGCGGCAGGCCAGCCAGGCGACCGCCGCCAGGCAGAGGAGCACCAGGGCGCCGACCGCCGCGCCGGAGAGCGACGGGCCGGTGACGATCAGCGTCGAGGTGAAGCGGCGGTAGACGAGCGGCGGGACGAACAGCTCGAAGAGCGCCCCGGTGTTGCGCCAGACGAACTCGAGCGCCCCCTCGCGCCGGGGGTCGAAGAGAAACGAAGAGAGGTGGTTGAAGCCCTTCTTCGTCCACGACGAGATGTGGGCGGAGTACTCGATCGCGAGCACCGCGAGCGGCGCCCCGAAGGTCAGGAGGTTCGGCAGCCAGCGCCGCCGCACGTCCGCGCCGAGGCGCCGGCGGTAGTCGCGATCGACCAGGGCCGGGAGCGCCGCGGCCACGCCGCAGCCGACGACGAAGATCGCCGCCGCGTAGTGCGTGAGCAGCGCCAGGCCGGCGGCGAGCGCGAAGGCCCAGCGGGCGCGGCGATCGGGCGCCACGAATCCGCGCGCGACGAGATCGAGCAGGGCCAGAGCGGCCGCCAGCATGAAGAAGGTGGCGAGGGCGTAGGCGCGCACGTCGAGCGCGATCGAGACCGTGGTCAGCGAGGCGCCGAACGCGAACGCCGCGACCGCCGGCAGCCAGCGCCGGCCGGTGAGCTTCCCGACGATCCGGCCGACCAGCCACGTCGAGCCGAGCGTGGCGGCCATCGGCACCAGACGGTAGGCCACCGGGTTCGCGCCGAACAGCGCCACGGCGGCCTTCAGGCAGAGATAGAAAAGCGGCGGGTGAGCGTTGCGGCGGACCTCGTCCCAGAAATTGCCCCAGTCGTCCTGGCGCGCGACGAACACGTGCCAGAACCCGTCGTAACCGATCAGCTCCGATCGGCTGAGCACGATCATCGGCACCGCGCTCAACGCGACCGCGAGGGACAGGTAGAGGTATGCGTATCGCGATGACCGATCCGGGGAATTCACGGCAGCCTCGTTCACGGCGGAGGCGACCGGCCGCTAGCGGCCGCTCCGCGCGACCAGCTCTTCGGCGCGGACGCGGCTGGTCTCGATCGAGTCGTCGAGCAGCGCCTCGAGCGAGGGCGTCGGCGTGGCGACGAGGAAGATCTGGTAGGCGAAGAGACCCCTGGACAGGCGGATCAGGAGCGCGTTCAGGCGGACCAGCGCGCGGGACAGGCGGCCGGAACCGAGCGCCTTGGGGAAGGGCGCGGGGACTCCCGCCACGCGCGCCAGGCGGTAGCCGCACTGCGCGAAGAGCTTGCGCAGCGAGGCGAAGGTATAGAGGCGCGTGTGGGTGAGGTCGAGGATGCCGCGCTTGCCGTAGTTGAAGTTGCCGAGCAGCGCCTGCAGGCGGACGGCCCAAAACGCCACGTTGCCGGAGGTGACGACGAAGGTCGGCCGCCGTTGCGGATCGCGCGCGGCGCGGCGCAGATGATCGAGGAGCGCCTCGGGGTTCTTCAGGTGCTCGATGACGTCGAGCATGAGGACGACGTCGTAGCGGCCGAGGTCGAGGTCGGGGAACGGTTCGCTCTCGTCCCAGCGCAGAAACCTCTCGAACACGTGCGGGACCGCGGGCGGGAACTGATCGACGCCGGTCACCGCGCAGCCCTTGGCGACGAGCTGCTCGGCGAAGTTCCCCGGGCCGCATCCGATATCGAGCACGCGCGCGCCGGCAGGGACGGCGGCGAGCGCCAGCGTGTGCGAGGAGGCGTAGCCGAGCTTCAGGTCATAGTGCCGGTTGGTCGCGTCTTCGACGTCGAACTTGCGGTCGTAGAGGATGTTCAGCTTCTGGAGACGGCTGGCGATCGTGGCGAACACGACGTCCTTCGCGTACTTGATGCCGTCGACCCGGCAGATCTCGTCGCCGTAGTAGGTCGGGATCGGCACCTCCCGGATGCGGCGGCCGGCGAGCATGAGCTGGATGATGATCTCGGTGTCGAAGTGGAAATCGTTGGTGTTGTACTGGAACGGGAGGCGCGCGAGCGCGCCGGCGCGGTAGGCGCGGAATCCGGAGTGGAACTCCGAGAGCGAAGAGCCGAGCAGCCGGTTCTGCACCCGCGTCAGGATCCGGTTGCCGACATACTTGTAGAGCGGCATGCCGCCGTGGCGCGCGGCGCCCGGCGCCAGCATGCGCGAGCCGAGCACGGCGTCCGCCGAGCCGTCGAGCAGCGGCGCGAGCAGCTCCGGGATGACCTCGGGGGCGTACTGCCCGTCGCCGTGGAGCAGGACCACGAAATCGAAGCCGTGCCGGATCGCGTAGCGGTAGCCGAGCTTCTGGTTGCCGCCGTAGCCCTGGTTCTCGCGGTTGTAGAGCACGCGCACGCGATGGCGGCTCGTCTCGGACCAGCGCACGCCGGTGGCGAACGTCGCGTCGCGCGACGAGTCGTCGATCACCAGCACCTCGGTGTCGTGATCGAACACGGCGTCGGGGATGCGGTCGAGCACCGGCGCGAGGGTCGATTCCGCCTCGTACGCCACGACCAGGATCAGCAGGCGAGCCTTGTCTGGCATCGTGCGGGTGGTGGACCTTCGGAGGGAGCCGGTGAAGCCGAGACGATAGCACGCGGTCGGGCGCCGGAGAGCCGGGCAGGTCGCGCTAGGATGGAAGGCGCCGCGGGACGGGAGACGCCTGAGTACGCAGCACGGGGCGCCGGCCGTCCGGCCCCGGAGAGCGAAGGATGAGCCATCGCCGAGGCCGGGAAGTCGATCGGAGCTCGGGCCGGGGCTCGTGGCGCGTCTGGCTCCTGGTTGCCACGCTGCTTGCGGTCGGTTGCGCCGGGAAGGGCGGACGGGCGGCGCCGAGATCGGCCGGCCCGGCCGGGGTGGTGCTGATCGTGATCGACGCCTTGCGCGCCGACCACGTGGGCGCTCTCGGCTCGCCGCTCGGCCTGACCCCGAACCTCGACGCCGTCGCGGCGCGGGGCGTGGTCTTCGAGAACGCCGTCGCGCCGTCGTCGTGGACCCGCTCGACGATGGCGTCGCTGCTGACCTCGCGCTACCCGTCCGCGATCGGAGTGCTCGGACGCCTCGATGCGATCGGCCCCGAGACCCTGACGCTGCCCGAGGTACTCCGCTCCCGCGGTGGGCTCGAGACCCTGTGGATCTACACCAACGGCAACTCCGGGCCTCGGTTCGGATTCGCTCCGGGATTCGACCGCATGGAGACCCCGGACCTCTACGGCGGCTATCCGGACGGGTTCATGATTCACACCGCCGAGGGCGTCACGCGCAAGGCCCTGCGCTTCATCGACGAACGTCCCGCCGGCAAGCCCTTCTTCCTCCTCCTGCATTACGTCGACCCCCACGACCCGTACCTGCCCCATCCGGGGCTGCTGCCCACACTGGAACCGCCGGGACGCTTCGACGGCTCGCGCACGAGCCTCACCGTGCTGGACCGGACTCCCCCCGCGGAGCTGACCGACGCCGACTACGGGCGCATCAAGCACCTCTACCGCGGAGCGGTGAAGTACTGCGACTTCTGGATCGGCGAGCTGCTCCGCGGTCTGGACGAACGCGGGTTGCGGGACGGCGTCCTGCTGGTGATCACTTCCGACCATGGCGAGGAGCTCTGGGATCGCGGCGCGCGCGCGCACGGGCGGAGTCTCTACCAGGAGCTGATCCACGTGCCGCTGATCGTCGCCTTCCCGTCGTCCTTCGGTGGCCTCGGGCCTCGGGTCGACCGGCCGGTGAGTCTCATCGACGTCGCGCCCACGATCACGACCGCGTTCGGCATACCCCGACCGAAGGAGTTCAACGGCACCGACCTGAGGCCACTGGCGGCCGGCGATTCGCGTTCCCGGCGAACCGAATACGTCTACTCCGAGATGGAGATCGACGGCCTCAGCTTCGAAGCGCTGCGGCACGGCGACCTGAAGCTGATCCGCGACCGCATGCGCCCCCGTGGCAGCGAGAGCCTGGAGCTCTACGATCTGGCCCGCGACCCGGACGAGACGACCAGCCTCGTCCGGCGGAGGCCGTCGGAGGCGGCGCGCCTCGAGAGCGCCCTGGACGGCCTCTCCCGCGGCCTTCTCGCCGAGGCCGTGCCCGCCCTCCGCGTCGACCCCGATGGGCTCGATCCGGAGGTGATCGCGAATCTCCGCGCCCTGGGCTACCTGGGAGCCGGGGATGCCGGGGGTGCCGGGACGCCGGCAGTCCGGGGGCGCGTGGTCGCGGAGGCGATCCTCGACTTCAGCCGGCCCGACCATGCCGAGCAGCAGCTACTGCGCGGCTTCTACCCGGCGAGCCAAGGTTGGCGCTGGATGGCGGGAGTGGGCAGCGTGCTGCTGGGAAGGAACGACGGCGAGACCGCCTGGCGGCTCGATGGCTGGGTCGACCTCGGATGGCACGGGGGTGCCCTGACGATCACGAGCCGTGCCGACGGCGGCGAACCGCAGCGCACGATCATCGAGAGCTCGGGCTCTTTCACGCTCGAGGGCGACCTTCCGCCTGGTGGCGCGCGGACGGTGCGTCTGGAGTTCGAGTGCGACCACGAGTTCATCCCGGCGGCGCAGGGAGGCCACGACGAGCGCAGCCTGTGCGCGATCGTGACCTCGATCCGCCTGCTCTAGCCGAGCTCGGAGCGCGGGAAGGAACCACTCCCAGGGGCCGGCGCGGTCCCGCCCTGGCCGACCGGCTCCCGGTCGGCGCCCCGGAGGCGGTCCGCGTAGAGGGCGAGCACCTCCGCCGCCAGGCGTCCGGCGTGCGGCCCGCGGTGTGCCCACCGATCGGTCGGCGTCACCACCAGCGGGATCCGCAGCGACGAGCAGGCCGCGAGGAGCGCCGGAACGGCGATCGAGGCGTGAGCGCACACCGGCGGGACGCTGGCGAGCGCGGAGCGTAGGGTCGCCTCGACGGCGCCCGGCGAGGCGAGGTCGAGCAGCTCGCCGGCGGCGGCGCTCCACGGGATGCCGCACGCGGTGAGGTGCGCCTGGAGCTCGGCCGCGGCGGTGGAGCACAGGGCATGCGGCGCGAAGCCATATCGGCGCACCGCCTCGGCGGCGTCGAGCAGAGCACGGTGGCGACTCGGCTCCGGCCCGCCCGCCAGGACGTAGAGGATCCGCGCACGGCCGTCGACCCGGTGGCGCCGCGTCGCCGCGTGCAGCGCGGTGGCGCGGCAGGCCGCCTCGTGAAGGTGGAGGCGGGCCTGCGGGGTATGCTCCCGCCGCACTTGCTCGATCATCGCTCGGCGGATGCCGTCGAACCGCTCGACCGGCAGGGCCAACGCCTCTTCGACGGCGGCCTCCCATCCGGCCGGTGTGTCCCCGGCCACGAGGCAGGTGACGCCAGGCTGCACCGCGGAGCGCGGCGCGAGGTCGGAGAAGATCGCGACCGCCCCGGCCACCGCCGCCAGCGAGTACTCGACCGGCGCCTCGGCGGGATCCGCCGGGGTTCGACCGCCGAGCGGCGCCAGGAGCAGGTCCCAGGGACGCCGGCGCAGGCGCTGGATCATCCGCGGCAAGCTCGCGGGAAGGGGCCGCGTCGCGACCGGCGCCGGTGGCGGTTCGTCCACCTCGAGCCCCCAGAACTCGAACTCCAGGCGCTCACGCCAGCGGCCGGCGAGCGCGTGGACGGCGCTCCACAACGGCCCCGACTCGCGATACCGCTCGCTGGGGGCGATGCAGCCGACCCTCAGCCGCCCGGCGCAGCCGCGCGGCGGCAGGGCGGTGGGCAACCAGCTCTCCGGCACGGCGTGGCGGTGCGGGACGAGTCGCGGGTTGAGCGCGCGCACCGCCTCGCCGGCCGCCGCGCTGGTCGTCCACACGGCGTCGACCAGGGCGAGCTGACGCCCGGTCTCCACGCGGACGGGATCGTCCTCGGCGCGGTGGGTGAATCCCGGTCCTCGGTCGAGGATCCCGATCAGGTCGTCGTCGAGGTAATAGGCGGTCGGAGTGCCCTCGCCGGCCATCGCGGCGAGGATCCCGGTCGCGGTCGGGCTCGAGGTCCGGATCGCGAGGAGCAGGTCGACGGCGACCCGCGAGCGCTCCGGGAGGTCCAGCTCCCAGAGATGATGAAAGACCTTCCTGTACGCGGCTCCTCGGCCGTCGAGCCCGTCGTAGTCGCCGACGCGGAGGTCCAGGGCGCGGTCGTACTCGTCGCCGGTGCAGACCAGGACTCGCGGTGAGTCCGCGCCCCGAGGGTGGGGGACGGCGGCCGCCGGGAGACGGTCGAAGCGGGCACGATAGGGGCCGAGCTGCTCCCGCTCGAGGCGCTCCGCGAGGGACTCCGGGAGGTCGATCCCGGCGACCCGGACCGCGTCGACCGGATAGTCGCGCCAGCGGCCGAGGCTCAAGACCTCGTCGCGGCGGATCGAGATCAGGTAGCGCACGACCGGCAGGTCCACCGGCGCCGTCACGCCGATCGCCGTCGGGTCGCTCACGAACGGCACCCGCGACACCAGCCGGTCGACCGCGACCGCAGGGGCGTGGGAGAGCAGTCGCAGCCAGAGGTCCCAATCGCAGAGGCGGCGCATCGCGACGTGCGGGTCGTAGAGACCCCGCCGCTCGAGCAGGACCCGGGGCACCAGCACCGAGTTGTTGGCGATGTCGTTGTGGCTGGTGAGGCCGGAGAAACTGACCGGCCGGCGGGGTAGGTCCGTGCGCCAGGAGTCGGCGAGCCAAGCCGCTCGGCCGAACACCAGGCTCGGCTCCGCCGCGGCGGCGGCGGCCTCGACCAGGGCCGCGAGAGCCCCGGCGAGCCACTCGTCGTCGTCGAACTGGAATGCGATCCAGCGCCCGCGCGCGAGCTCGATCCCCTCGTTCACACGCAAGGCGGGCAACCCGCAGTTCAGCTCGTGGCGGACGACGACGATCCGCGGGTCCTCGCGCTGCAGCAGACGGAGGAGCTCGCTCGTGCCGTCCACGGAGCCGTCGTCGACCACGATCAGCTCGAGGTCGGCGAAGGTCTGCGTCAGCACGCTGTCCAGGGCGCGCCGGAGCAGCCCGCCGGCGCAACGCTGGAACGTCGGCAGGATCACCGACACCGCCGGCGCCTCCGGCGCGTCGGGCCGGCGCAGCACCTTCTGATCGGCGAGGAAGTCGCGGGCGATCACGGCGTGCGCGGTTCAGCGTCTCGGCCGGCGGCTGCTAGCATCGACGGCGTGCCGGGCAGCGAGCGGTCGCCGTGGGACGTCGAGGGGGTCGCCGAGCGAATCGACGCCTACTGGCGGGAGAGCCGCCTGGAAGCCGCCCACGTGGCCGAGCTCGGCGAGCTTTGTGCGCGCTACCTGACCTCGCGGCGGCTCCGGGTGCTCGAGGTCGGCTGCGGCAGCGGGCGGATCTACCGGCAACTGGTGCCTCGCCTGCTGGGGGACCGCGGATACACGGGCGTCGATCTCTCCGTGCGGATGCTCGCCATCGCCCGGCGGCGCTGGCCGGCCGCACGCTTCGTCCTCGCCGACGGCCGCGCGCTCGGAGCGGCGGACGACGCGGTCGACTATACCCTGGCCTTCGAGGTCATCGGCCACCTGCCGGAGATCGGACGCGTGCTCCGCGAGCTCGGACGCGTGGGCCGGCGCGGGTTCATCTTCACGGCCTGGCGGGCCGGCGAGCACGAGGCGGTCGCCGACGGCTGCGAGCGCATCGGCGCCACCGAGTTCCTCCACCGGCGGTATTCGGCCTCCTCGCTGACGGCCGAGATCGCGGCCGCCGTGCCCGGCATGGCCCTGGAGCTCGAGATCACCGCTCTCGGCGCCGGGAGCCTCGCCTATGTCGTGCACAAGAGCGACGGGCCCCCGGGCGTCATCGCTCGCGGCCTCCCCGCTCCTTGAGCCGGTAGCCGCCGGCGGCTTGCGGCTGTCGACCTCAGGTCCGCCGACCCGCGGTGGCCATCGCGCGGCGCAGGGCGACCGCGACCCGCCGGACGTCCTCGCGGCCCAGGCGCAGGTGGAGGGGCAACGAGATCAGGCGCTCGCTGGCCCGGCGGGCGCGAGGGCAGGAGGCCGCGGACTCCGCGTACATCGGGTAGAGGGTGTTGTCGCGGTAGTGCACGCCGGGGAAGACCCCCTGCCGGCTCATCGCCGCCATGACCTCGTCGCGGCGGTCGACGAGGACCTGATAGAGGTGCCGCGAGGGCGTGATGCCGGCCGGTATCGGCGGCCGGTCGACGCCGGCGGCGTTCGCGAACTCGTCGTCGTACCATGCGGCGAGGCGCCGGCGCTGCGCGTTGTCGGCTTCGAGGTATCTGAGGCCGACGAGGGCGAGCGCCGCCATGATCGAGTTGCCGTGGTACTTGAAGCCGACGTGCTCGACCTCGTAGTGCCACTTGTAAGTGCCGCCGCCGACGGTGCGCGTGTAGGTGTCCCGGTCGATCCCCAACCAGGTCCACTTGCGCACCTCGGCGTCGAGCGCCGGATCGGCGAAGCAGATCATCCCGGCATCCGCCGTCGGCAGGTTCTTGACCGCGTGGAAGGAGAACACCGCCACGTCGGCGTCCCAACCGGCGTGGCGGCCGTCCTGCCAGGTGCCCGCCATGTGCGCGGCATCGAGCACCAGGGCGAGACCCCGCTCGCGGCACAGGTCCCGCACCTCGCGGTAGCGGCCCGGGTTGCCCCCCAGGCCGACGAAGCAGACCGCGCGTGTGCGCGGCCCGATGCACCTCTCGACCGCCAGCGGGTCGAGGCAGAGGTGCTCGTCGACGTCGGCGAAGCGGGGTTGCAGCCGCTCGTAGAGGATGGCGTGGTTGGTCGACACGAAGGTCAGCGGCGTGGTGACCACCTCGTCCCCGGGACCCCAGCCGCGCGCCTCGCCGAGGAGCCGGAACGCGAGGTGGAGCCCGGCCGTGCCCGACGCCAGGAAGTGGCCGTGCGGCAGCCCGCTGTACTCGCACCAGGCGCGCTCGAAAGCGACGGTCTTGAACCCGAACCCGGTCCAGCCCTTTTCGAGACACTCGCGCACCTCGGCCAGGCACTCCTCGACCCGGAAGCGCGGAACGAAGAGGTGGATCGGTTCCATCTGCGGGTCCGAAGCGCCGCTACAGGGTGGCGATCAGGCGTCGGAAGCGGCGGTCCCCGATCCTCTCGACCCCGTCGTCGGTGAAGCCCAGGCTGCGATAGAGCGACTCGGCGGCGGGATTCTCGGCGGCTACCCGGCACCGCAAGCGGCGCACGCCCAGGTTTCGAGCGTGTTCGAGCAGCAGGCGGAGCGCCCGCCGACCCCAACCCCGGCCGCGATGCTCGGGGGCGATCACGAACCGCCCCCATTCGGCCTCGGTGCCATCGTGCGAGAAGTCATAGAGGGCGATGGCGCCCACCGGGCAGCCCGCGGCCTCGACGACGAACCAGCGATCGGTGCATTCGGGACGGAAGTAGTCGGCGAGGACGGCTCGATGCCTGGCGAACGGGACCACGCCGGTGTCGCGGAACATCGCGCGCGCCGAAGGCTCCATCCGCCACCGATAGAGTGCCTCGGCGTCGGCCGCGCCGACCTCACGCAGGCACACCGTTCCCCCGGTCTCGGCGACGACGCGAGGGCCCGTGCCGATCACCCGCGTCGCGCGGTCCGGCCGCGCCGGCGGCGCCGGGGAGGGTCGAGCCGACGCCGGAGGATGGCAACCGAGCCGCTCGTGGCGGGCCGAAGGCGCAACTGGCTCGTCACCGTCGGGAAGAGTAACAGATCGCGGTTGGGATCCCCCGCCGCGCGCGGTCCGCGCCGGCCGACGCTCAGCCGCCGATCAGCGCGCGCAGGCCGGCTTCGAAGGCGCGCTCGGAGTAGTGCTCCGCGATCAGCCGGCGCGCGCTCGCGCGTATCGCCTCCCAGGTCTCGCGGCGGCGGTAGAGCGTCGCCACCGCGTCCGCGAACTCCTCCTCGTCGTCGGCGACGAAGGCGTCGACCCCGGGCACGATCGGGATGCCCTCGGCCCCGACCGAGGTGGTGACCACCGGCAGGCCGTGGCTCATCGCCTCGAGGATCTTGCCCTTGACGCCGGCGCCGTAGCGCAGCGGCGCGACGAACACCCGGGCCGAGCGGTAGTAGTCCTCGATCGCCGGCACGAAGCCGGCGAGGCGGATGCCGCCGTCGAGCGCCGCTCCCGAGCGCTCGGCGACCGCCTTGGAGACCTCCCCGACCACGGTCAGCTCGACCCCGGGGAGGCGGCGCGCGATCCGCGGCGCGAGGCGGCCGGCGTAGTGGTCGACGGCGTCGACGTTGGGCGGATGGGTGCTACCGACGAAGAGCAGGCCCTCCCGCTGGTCGAAATCGAGCCCCTCGAGCCCGCCCGGGCGCACCGGGAGCGGGACGACGCCGATCGGCTTGCCGGGGCAGAGCCGCGCCAGGACCTCGCGCTCGACCGGGCTGTGGACGGCGGCGCGATCGACCCGGCGGAGGATCTCGACCTCGCGCTCGAAGAGCGTCCGGATGCGCGCGCTCGAGCCGCCGTCGAGCGCGGCTCGACGCTCCTCGCGGAGGTGCTCGAGGTCGGCGCAGAGGTAGAAGAGCGGCGGCCCGCCGGCGCCGATCCGGGGCAGGAACTTCGCCGCCATCGGCGCGCGGTGGATCAGGATGCCGGTCAAGAACCGGGCGCATCCGGCCAGGAACTCCTCGAACGCGACGTGGCCGTAGATCACCTCGACGCCCTCGGCCTGGAGACCTTCGGTGTAGCGGGGCAGGCGATAGAGGTTGTCGGGCCAGAAGACGACCCGGTAGCCGAGCCGGCGGAGCGTCATCAGGACCTGGAACATGACGTAGGAGCCGGCGTCCATGTCGTGGGTCGGCACGTAGTGATCGATCACCAGGACGATGCGGTCGCGCCGGCGGTCGGCGGCGACGAACTCCGCCTGCGGACCGGGATCGAGCTGCCGGCGCAGCGCCCGCCGCCACTTCCGGCGCAGGGCGGCGGCCTCCGCCCGCCGCCCGCGTTCGCGCTCCGGGCCGGGCGGAGCGGCCGCGCCCGCCGGCCGGACGACCGCCGCCCGAGGCTCGGTCAGGACCGAGCAGCCGAGGGCGCGGAGGCCGAAGCAGAGGTCGGCGACGGCGGCCGCGCCGCCGAGGCGGGGATCGAAGCCCCCGCTCCGCTCGAACGCGGAGCGCCGGACCAGCAGGGCCTCCGACGAGCCATAGTCGGTCTCCCGCAGGTAGCTGAACGCGGGCGCCTCCGGGTCGCCGCCGGCGCCGACCGCCTCGGTGGCGCCGTCGCGCCAGACGATGCCGCCCGCCTCGAGCAGGCGGCCGCCGCCGTCGAGGACGCGCGCTCCGACCGCGCCGCACCCGGGCGCGGCGTCGAGCGTCCGCTGGAGGACGGCCAGACAATCCGGCGCGGGCACGACCTCGGGGGAGAGGAAGAGCAGCCGGTCGCCCCGCGCCGCGGCGGCCCCCGCGTTCCAGGCCGCGGCGACGCCGCTCCCGGGCG
>CAZNIX010000084.1:0-13284 GCA_964573125.1 uncultured Thermoanaerobaculia bacterium | reverse complement strand
AGATAGAGTGTGGCGGCGGCGCCGCGACCGGCCGGGTGACGGCGGCGGCGAGACGACGTAGACTGACCACGAGGGCTGTGACGATGCTGATTCCGATGGTGGTGGAGCAGACCAACCGGGGCGAGCGCGCCTACGACATCTACTCGCGTCTGCTCAAGGACAACATCATCTTCCTCGGCCGGCCGATCGACGACGACGTCGCGAGCCTGCTGATCGCGCAGATGCTGTTTCTCGAGGCCGAGAACCCCGAGAAGGACATCTCGATCTACATCAACTCCCCGGGCGGGGTCGTCAGCGCCGGCTTCGCGGTCTACGACACCATGCAGTACATCAAGCCGGACGTCGCCACCTACTGCGTCGGCCAGGCGGCCTCGATCGCCGCCGTGCTGCTCGCCGCCGGCACCAAGGGCAAGCGCACGGTGCTGCCCAACAGCCGGGTGCTGATCCACCAGCCGTGGATCCAGTCGATCGGCGGCCAGCAGACCGACATCGAGATCCACGCCCGGGACATGCTGCTGACCCGCGACCGGATCGACGAGATCCTCGCCCAGCACACCGGCAGGTCGAAGGAGGAGGTCCACGGCGATACCGAGCGCGACCGCATCCTGACCGCCGACGAGGCCGTCGCCTACGGCCTCGCGGACCGGGTCATGGTGCGGCGGAAGGCAGGCGGGCCAGGGGCGGAAAGGCGCCAGGAATAGCCCCTCGGCGGCAGCCTGTTCTAGGGGCTTAGAATGGCGGGCGAGCCGGCGGAGTTGACGGCGGGCCGGGGTGCTGCGTACGATCGCGGTGGCTGAGGCCGGTGGCGGGCCGGTGGAGAGCGGAGGCGAGATGCCGAAGAAAGACAGCGGCGACGAGGTCCTCAGGTGCTCGTTCTGCAACAAGAGCCAGCGCGAGGTCAAGAAGCTCATCGCCGGCCCGACCGTCTTCATCTGTGACGAGTGCGTCGACATCTGCCTCGACATCATCGCCGAAGACCGGATGCTGGAGCAGCAGCAGGACACCGCGCTGCCCAAGCCGAAGGAGATCAAGGCCCTGCTCGACGACTACGTGATCGGCCAGGAGCAGGCCAAGAAGAAGCTCGCGGTCGCGGTCTACAACCACTACAAGCGGATCGACTTCGCCGAGAAGGCCCACGGCGACGTCGAGCTCCAGAAGTCCAACATCCTGCTCATCGGCCCCACCGGCACCGGCAAGACCCTGCTCGCCCAGACCCTGGCGCGGCTGCTCTCGGTGCCGTTCACGATCGCCGACGCCACCACCCTGACCGAGGCCGGCTACGTCGGCGAGGACGTCGAGAACATCATCCTCAAGCTCTACCAGGCCTCCGGCAACGACAAGGAGAAGACCCAGCGCGGGATCGTCTACATCGACGAGGTCGACAAGATCTGCCGCAAGGGGGACAACCCGTCGATCACCCGCGACGTCTCCGGCGAGGGGGTCCAGCAGGCGCTGCTCAAGATCCTCGAAGGCACCCAGTGCAACGTGCCGCCCCAGGGCGGGCGCAAGCACCCGCACCAGGAGTTCCTGCAGATCGACACCACCAACATCCTGTTCCTGTGCGGCGGCGCGTTCGTCGGCCTCGAGGAGCAGATCGAGCGCCGGCTCAACGAGAAGGCGCTCGGCTTCGGCGCCGAGATCCGGGGCAAGAAGGAGCGCAAGAAGGGGCAGATCCTCGAGCAGGTGCTGCCCGAGGACCTGATCAAGTTCGGCCTGATCCCGGAGTTCGTCGGCCGGCTGCCGGTGGTCGCCACCCTCGAGGAGCTGGAGGAGGTCGACCTCGTGCGCATCCTGCGCGAGCCCAAGAACAGCCTGCTCAAGCAGTACCAGAAGATCTTCGAGTTCGAGGGGGTCGACCTGCAGTTCACCGAGGGATCGCTGGTCTCGATCGCCCGCCAGGCGCTCAAGCGCAACGTCGGGGCGCGCGGCCTGCGCATCATCCTCGAGGAGCTGATGCTCGACCTCATGTACACCGTCCCGTCGCAGCGCGACATCGAGCAGTGCCTGATCAACGAGGACGTCGTCGCGCGCTCGGTCGAGCCGATCACCCTCTACAAGAAGGCAGGCTGAGCGGGGCGGCGGGTCCGCCTGAACCGCCCGGCCCGCAACCTGGAGTCCAATGCCCTCGACCTTCGTCAAGACCGGTCGCGACAGCCTCCCGCTGGTCCCGCTGCGGGACATGGTGGTGTTTCCTCATATGATGGCGCCCTTCATCGTCGGGCGCGAGACCTCGGTGCGGGCGCTCGAGCAGACCCTCGGCTCGTCCGAGAAGCGGATCTTCCTGGTCGCCCAGAAGGACCCGAAGGTCGACGACCCGGTGCGCGAGGACATCTACGACGTCGGCGTCGTCGCCGCGGTGATCCAGAACCTCAAGCTCCCCAACGGCAACGTCAAGGTCATGGTCGAGGGGGCCCGGCGCGGCCGGCTGATCGACGTCGTCGAGCGCGACGGCGCGATGCACGCCGAGGTCGAGACCCTGGAGGCCGACTTCCCCCTGAGCGAGGAGCTCCAGCTCTACATGAGCAAGGTGCTCTCGTCCTTCGAGCAGTACGCCAAGATGTCCCACCACCTGGCGTTCGAGGGGCTGATGTCGACGCTCAAGGCCGACGACCCCGACCGCTTCGCCGACGTGCTCTCGGCGCACCTGATGGTCGCCACCCCCGACAAGCAGTCGCTGCTCGAGCTGATCAACCCCTACGAGCGGCTGCAGCGGCTTCACGACCTGCTCGACGTCGAGATCGAGAAGATCAACCTCGACAAGCGGATCAACGTCAAGGTCAAGAAGCAGATGGAGAAGGCGCAGAAGGAGTACTACCTCAACGAGAAGATCAAGGCCATCCATCAGGAGCTGGGGCGCAAGGACGACCGCACCGACGAGCTGGCCGAGCTGAAGGAGAAGATCGAGAAGGCGGGGATGGCGAAGGACGCCCGGGAGAAGGCCGAGCAGGAGCTCAAGCGCCTGGAGGCGATGCCGCCGGTGTCGGCCGAGGCCACGGTGTCGCGCAACTACATCGACTGGCTGGTCAGCGTGCCGTGGAAGAAGAAGAGCCGCGAGCAGAAGGACATCGCCGCCGCGGAGGTGATCCTCGACGAGGACCACTACGGGCTCGAGAAGATCAAGGAGCGGATCCTCGAGTTCCTCGCCGTGCGCCAGCTCGTCGGCCGCCAGACCAAGGCCTCGATCATCTGCTTCGTCGGCCCGCCCGGGGTCGGCAAGTCGTCGCTCGCGAAGTCGATCGCGCGCGCCACCGGGCGCAAGTTCGTGCGCCTGTCGCTGGGCGGCGTGCGCGACGAGGCCGAGATCCGCGGCCACCGCCGCACCTATATCGGCGCCTTCCCCGGCCAGATCGTCCAGATGATGAAGAAGGCGGGGACGATCAACCCGGTGTTCCTGCTCGACGAGGTCGACAAGATGTCGATGGACTTCCGGGGCGACCCGTCGTCGGCGCTGCTCGAGGTGCTCGACCCGGAGCAGAACGACGCCTTCCTCGACCACTACCTCGACGTCGACTACGACCTCTCCAAGGTCATGTTCATCGCCACCGCGAACGTCACCCACACCATCCCGCCGCCGCTGATGGACCGCATGGAGGTGATCCCGCTCTCCGGCTACACGCTGAACGAGAAGCTGGCGATCGCCCGCGGCTTCCTGGTGCCCAAGCAGCTCGAGCAGCACGGGCTGGCGGCGGACAAGGTGACGTTCGACGACGAGACGGTGCGGGTGCTGATCGAGAGCTACACCCGCGAGGCCGGGGTGCGCAACCTCGAGCGCGAGATCGGCTCGGTGTGCCGCAAGGTGGCGCGCCGGGTGGTCGCCGAGGGCCCGAAGATCGAGGTCGCGGTCACCCCGCCGATGGTCGGCGAGCTGCTGGGCAAGCCCAAGCACCGGCCGCGGCGCAAGCTCGAGGAGTCGGAGATCGGCGTCGCCACCGGGCTCGCCTGGACGCAGTCGGGAGGCGAGCTGCTCGAGACCGAGATCGGCCTGATGAAGGGCAAGGGGAAGCTGATCCTGACCGGCAAGCTCGGCGACGTGATGCAGGAGTCGGCGCGCGCCGCGGTCTCCTACCTGCGCAGCCGCGCCGACCTGCTCGGCATCGACCCCGACTTCAACGAGACCACCGATCTCCACGTCCACGTGCCCGAGGGGGCGATCCCCAAGGACGGCCCCTCGGCCGGGATCACCATGGCCACCGCGCTGGTCTCGGCGCTGACTCGGATTCCGGTGCGCAAGGACGTCGCGATGACCGGCGAGATCACCTTGAGGGGCAAGGTCTTGCCAGTCGGCGGGATCAAGGATAAAGTGTTGGCCGCCTACCGTGCGGCCATCACGGAGGTCATCCTTCCCAGCGAGAACGAGAAGGATCTCGAGGAGATCCCTGAGGAGGTGCGAGGGGACCTCAGCGTCCATCTGGTCGGATCGATGGACGAGGTTCTGCGCGTGGCCCTGGACGGAGAGGTCGGCCCCCTGCCGAAAGCGGTGGGGAAGTTCACCGAGGCGTCTGCGGAGCCTCCGGTCGGGTCGGACTCTCTGGCTCACTGATCCTGGTCCCGGCCCGTCGCGCGCCGTACGGCGCGCGTGAGCGGGGCGGGACTTCCCGCCGGGCCCGAGGTGAAGATCGAATCCGCCGAGTTCGTCGCCTCGGCGCACGCCGAGGACGAGTTCCGGCGGGACGGGCGGCCGGAGGTCGCCTTCGTCGGGCGGTCCAACGTCGGCAAGTCCAGCCTGCTCAACAAGCTGCTGGGACGAAAGGCGCTGGCCCGCACGGGCGGAACGCCCGGCCGTACGAGGGCGGTCAACTACTTCTTGATCAACCGGCGCCTCTACTTCGTCGACCTGCCCGGCTACGGATGGGCCAAGGCGGGTCGCGCGGAGCGGCGCCGGTGGGCAGCGCTGGTGGACCGCTATTTCGCGGCCGCCGCATCCCGGGCGCTGGTGGTGCTGCTGGTGGACTCCAAGGTGGGGGCCACGCCGCTGGACGCCCAGGCCTTTGACTACCTCGCCGACCTCGGTGCCGACGTCGTGATCGCGGCCACCAAGATCGACCGCGTCCCCCGCGGCCAGCGGCAGCGGGCGGTGGCGGGCATCCGGCAGGCCCTGGGCTTGCAACAGGCGACCGACGTCATACCGGTGTCGGCGCAGACCGGGGAGGGTACCGGTGAACTCTGGAAACGAATCGAATCGCACCTCGCAGGAGCCCGAGGAGCCTGACGAGCGTCACGACGGCAACGGGGGCGACGGCGCCCCAGCACAGAGGACCACGATGACCAAAGCACAACGACAAGAGAAGCGGCGGGATCGGGAGCGCGAGCCGGGCCTCGACATCCGGGCCTTGAAGGAGATGAACATCTCCGAGCTGTCCGACATCGCCAAGAACCTGGGCGTCGAAGGCGCCGCCGGGATGCGCAAGCAGGAGCTGATGTTCAAGATCCTGCAGGCGCAGACCGAGAAGAGCGGCCTGATCTTCGCCGAGGGCGTGCTCGAGTGCCTGCCGGACGGCTTCGGCTTCCTGCGCGCGCCCGAGTACAACTACCTGCCCGGCCCGGACGACATCTACGTCTCGCCGAGCCAGATCCGCCGCTTCGACCTGCGCACCGGCGACACCGTCAGCGGCCAGGTGCGCCAGCCCAAGGAGGGCGAGCGCTACTTCGCGCTGATCAAGGTCGAGGCGGTCAACTTCGAGCACCCGGAAGCCGCGCGGAGCAAGATCTTCTTCGACAACCTGACGCCGCTCTACCCCGAGGAGCGGATCAAGCTCGAGGTCGCGGGCGACATGTCGTCGCGGGTGATGGACCTCGCGACCCCGATGGGCAAGGGGCAGCGGGCGCTGATCGTGGCGCCGCCGCGCACGGGCAAGACCATGCTCCTGCAGTCGATCGCCCACTCGGTGGAGAAGAACCACCCGGAGGTGATCCTGATCGTGCTGCTCATCGACGAGCGGCCCGAGGAGGTCACCGACATGCAGCGCTCGGTCCAGGGCGAGGTGGTGTCGTCGACCTTCGACGAGCCGGCGACCCGCCACGTCCAGGTCGCCGAGATGGTGATCGAGAAGGCCAAGCGCCTCATCGAGCACAAAAAAGACGTGGTCATCCTGCTCGACTCGATCACCCGCCTGGCGCGCGCCTACAACACCGTCCAGCCGCCCTCGGGCAAGGTGCTCTCGGGCGGTATCGACGCCAACGCGCTGCACCGGCCGAAGCGGTTCTTCGGCGCCGCGCGCAACATCGAGGAGGGCGGCTCGCTGACCATCATCGCCACCGCCCTGGTCGACACCGGCAGCCGCATGGACGACGTCATCTTCGAGGAGTTCAAGGGCACCGGCAACTGCGAGATCCACCTCGACCGCAAGCTGGTCGACAAGCGCGTCTTCCCGGCGATCGACATCAACAAGAGCGGCACCCGCAAGGAGGAGCTGCTGATGCCGGAGGACGAGCTGCGCCGGGTCTGGGTGCTGCGCAAGGTGCTCAACCCGCTGTCGACCGTCGAGTCGATGGAGCTGCTGCTCGACAAGCTCTCGAAGACCAAGACCAACCAGGACTTCCTCAACGCGATGTCCCGCTGACGGCCGGCCGGCTGACTTGGGAATGGGAGGGGGGCCGTGCCCAAGCTGCGGGTCGGGATCGTCGACTACCTGAACAGCAAGCCGCTCGCCTGGGGCTTCCTCAAAGGCCACCACGCGAACCTGTTCGCGCCCGAGCTGCACCCGCCGGCGCGGCTGGCGCGGATGCTCGCCCGGGGCGAGCTGGACGTCGGCCTCGTCCCCTCGATCGAGTTGGCGCGCATCCCGGGCCTCGAGGTGCTGCCCGACCTCTGCATCGCCGCCGAGCACGAGGTGCGCAGCGTGCTGCTGGTCGCGCGCGAGCCGCTCGAGCGGGTGCGCCGGGTGGCGCTCGACGCCAACAGCCGGACCTCGGTCGCGCTGCTCGAGATCCTGTGCGCCGAGCGCTTCGGCATCGCGCCGGAGTTCACCGTCCAGGCGCCCGACGTCGAGCGCATGCTCGCCGAGAGCGACGCCGCGCTGGTGATCGGCGACCCGGCGCTCCGGGTCGACCGCGCGCGCTGGCGGGTGTACGACCTGGCGGGGGAGTGGCGGGCGCTGACCGGGCTGCCGTTCGTGTTCGCGGTGTGGGCGGTGCGCGCCGAGATCGAGTTCCCCGACCTCGCGGTCTACTTCAAGAACAGTCTGCGCCACGGCCTGGCCGCGCTCGACAGCCTGGTGCGCGAGGCCGCCGCCGAGCTGGGCCTCGACACCGCGGTCATCCGCCGCTACCTGACCGAGCACCTGCGCTTCGTCCTGCGCGACGAGGAGCGCCGGGCGCTCGACGAGTTCTTCCGCCGCGCCCACCGGCACGGGCTGATCGACGCCGTGCCCGAGCTGGTGTTCCGCGGTTGAGTCCGGTCCGCCGTAGGATGGGGAGGTGATGAGAGCCGCCGCCGACAGGGCCGCGAATGGGGAAGCCACGGGCGCTACCGCCGCTGGCGAACGCGCGGGCGCGGCCGATGCCGGCGGGGCCGCCGAAACCGCCGAACCGCGGAACTGGCAGGCCGAGCTGCGCGCCGCCCTGCGTACCGGCGGCGACCTCGCCGCGGCCGGGCTGATCGCGCCGGAGCGAACCGCCGAGGCCGAGCGGGTGCGGGCGGTCTTCAACGTCCAGATCCCTCCCTCCTACCTCGACGCGATCGTCGAGAGCGGCCCCGCCGACCCGGTATGGCGGAGCGCCGTGCCGGCCGCCGAGGAGCTGGTCGTCCGCCCCGAAGAGCTGGGCGATCCGATCGGCGACGAGGCGCACACGCCGTTGCACGGCGTCACCCACCGCCACCGCGACCGGGCGCTGCTCAAGCCGACCTACGCCTGCGCGGTCTACTGCCGCTTCTGCTTCCGCCGCTACGCGGTCGGCAAGGGCGAGCAGACGCTGCGGCGCGGCGAGCTGGAGGCGGCGCTCGGCTACGTCGAGCGGACGCCCGAGCTGTGGGAGGTGATCCTCACCGGCGGCGACCCACTGGTGCTCTCCGACGCGCGGCTCGCCGAGATCCTCGACCGGCTGCGCGCGATCGACCACGTCCGGGTCCTGCGGATCCACACCCGGGTGCCGGCGGTGCTGCCGGCGCGGGTGACCGGCGAGCTGGCGGCGCTGCTCGCCGGCCCGAGCCGGAGTTCTCCAGTGGAGGGCCCGCGCAAGCCGGTGTGGGTGGTGCTCCACGTCAACCACGTCCGGGAGCTGACTCCGGCCGCCGAGGAGGCGATCGACCGGCTCGCCGACCGCGGCATCCCGCTGCTCAACCAGTCGGTCCTGCTGCGCGGCGTCAACGACACCGTCGAGGCGCAGGAGGCGCTGCTGCGGCGGCTGGTCGAGCTGCGGGTCAAGCCCTACTACCTCCATCACGCCGACCTCGCCCGCGGCACCGGCCACTTCCGCACCACTCTGGACGAGGGGCAGGCGTTGGTGCGCGCGCTGCGCGCCCGGGTCTCCGGGCTGTGCCAGCCGACCTACGTGCTCGACCTGCCGGGCGGCCACGGCAAGGCGCCGGTCGGCCCCGGGTACGTCACGCGCGAGGGCGGCGCGACCTCGATCGAGGACCCCGCCGGCCGCCGCCACCGCTACCCCCCGGTCCCCGAGCCGACCGAGCCCAGCGCGGTTGCGCCTCGACCGCCGCGGCCGGTAGAGTGATTCCCGTCATGGACCTCGCGCCCTCCGGCCGCCGGCCGAACGCGATCTACGAGGACGCCCTCGCCGGCCGCCGGATCTCGGCCGGCGACGCCCACACCCTGCTGCTCGAGGGCGACCTGCTCGACCTCGGCGTGGTCGCCGGCGAGGTGCGCAACCGCCACAACGACCCGGCGGTCGCGACCTACAACGTCGACCGCAACATCAACTACACCAACGTCTGCGTCTACCGCTGCCGGTTCTGCGCGTTCTACCGCCGGCCCGGCGACCCCGAGGGCTATTTGCTCAGCCACGAGGAGATCGGCCGGAAGATCGAGGAGACCCTGGCACTCAACGGCACCGGCATCCTGATGCAGGGCGGCGTCCACCCCGACCTGCCGCTCGGCTGGTACGAGGAGCTGCTGCGCTTCATCCGCGCCGCCTACCCGGAGATCCACGTCCACGCCTTCTCGCCGCCCGAGGTCAAGTTCATCGCCAGGAAGGAGCGGATGAGCTTCCATGACGTGATCGCGCGGCTGAAGGACGCGGGGCTGATGTCGATCCCTGGCGGCGGCGCCGAGCTGCTCTCCGACGCCGTGCGCAAGGAGGTGCTCGCCTACCCGAAGTGCTCGTCCGAGGAGTGGCTCGACGTCATGCGCCAGGCCCACGCCAACGGCCTGCGGACCTCGGCGACGATGATGTACGGCATGGGCGAGCCGCTGGTCGCGCGCGTCGAGCACCTCCAGCGCGTGCGCGACCTCCAGGACGAAACCGGCGGCTTCACGGCGTTCATCTCGTGGACCTTCCAGCACGAGAACACCGAGATGCCGGACGTCCCCGAGACCTTCGCCGACGAGTACCTGCGGACGCTCGCAGTCACCCGCCTGTTCTTCGACAACGTCACCCACCTCCAGACGAGCTGGGTGACCCAGGGCAAGAAGATCGGCCAGGCGGCGCTCGCCTGGGGCGCCGACGACATGGGCTCGATCATGATCGAGGAGAACGTGGTCTCGGCCGCCGGCACCGCCTACCAGATGAGCCAGGACGAGATGGAGCGGCTGATCCGCGCGGCGGGCTACGAGCCGCGCCAGCGCACCAACCTCTACGAGCGCTTCGTCACCCGCGACGACACCGCCGCCGCCGCCGCCCGCTGGCGCCACGCGCTGACGCCCGAAAACCGGGCGCTCGCCTCGCCGCTCCAGGTCGTGGCGTAGGTTCCCGCCCTACTCCCAGGGCGAATCCTCCGGCAGCCGCAGCCGCTCGACCACCCGCCCGCCGCCGAGCGCGGTGACGTCGAGAATCTCCTCGACGTCGGCCACCGTGACGCCGCGATACCAGACGTTCCACGGCCAGACCCCGACCGTGATCCCCTGGCTGCAGCGCTTGAGGCAGCCGGTGCGGGTGACGATCACCCGGTAGCGCAGCCCGCGCTCGCGGATCGCGTCCTTGAACCGGCGGTAGACCTCCATGCTGCCGCGCTGCGCGCACGACGGCTTCTCGGCCTCTGGCCCGCGGTCGTTGGTGCAGACCAGGATCTGGACCTCGGCGTAGGGCATGGGCGGGAATTGTAGACCGGCTAGAATCCGCCCGCCGTTCCGCGACTCCGTTCCCGCACGCGATCGACCGCCGCCCGCGAGGAGGCCGCCCTGGCTCAGCGCATCCCCCTGACCCTGCTCGCCGTCCTCTGCCCGGTGATCCTGGGGGCGCTGCTCTTCGGCGGCGGCGGTGGCTCGCCGTGGGTGTTCGTCCCGGCGGCGATGGTCGTCCCCGCGGCGTTGATCGCCCTCGCCGCGGGACGGCGCGCCCGGTGGGCGGCGGTGGCGCTGGCGGCGCTGCTCCTCGGCGGGGCGGTGTCGATGCTCGGGCTCGCCGGCGGAGAGCGGATCGGCGGACTGCCGGGATCGGCGTGGGCGATGTTCGGGGCGTTCTGGGTCCTGCCTCTGATCGTCACGGTGGGGGCGTACGCGGCGTCGTTCCGGGATCCCGAGCCGCCGCCCGGGAGGCGCGCCAGGTGACCGTGCCGGCGCTCGACCGCCCGTGGATCGCCGCCGCCGCGCTCGGCTACCTGGCGGTGGTGCTCGCGGTCGGCGCCTGGTCGCTGCGGCGCACCCGGAGCGCCCGCGATTTCTACATCGCCGGCCAGGGGCTGGGGGTGGTGGTCACCGGGCTGGCGACGATGTCGGCGGCGTTCTCGGGCTTCGTCTTCCTCGGCGGGCCGGGGCTGACCTACCGGATCGGGATCGGCTCGCTCCTGATCGTCGCCCCGGTCGGCTTCACCGCCGCGATGCTCTGCTGGGTGCTCGGCAAACGGCTGCGCCTGCTCGCCGGCGTGCGCGAGATCTACACCGTGCCCGACGCGGTCCAGGCGCGCTACGGCAGCCGGCTCGCGGCCGGGCTGGCGGCGGTCGCGGTGGTGGTCGGGACGGTCGGCTACCTGGGCGCCCAGGTTCTCGCGCTCGGGCGGGCCTTCGAGGCGGTGTTCGGCACCCGCGAGCTGCTCGGCGAGGCGAGCCTCGCGGTGGCGATGGCGGCCGGGCTCGCGATCGTCCTCGCCTACTCGGTCGCTGGCGGGATGGTCGCCGGGGTGTGGACCGACGTGGTGCAGGGGGTGCTGATGCTCCTCGCGGCGGCCGCGGTCTTCGCCGGCGCGCTCGCGGCCGGCGGCGGCTGGGGGCGGATCACCGACTCGATCGCCGCCTCCGAGCGCTTCGGCCCGGCGTTCCTCGATCCGCTCGGGACGGTGCCGGCGCTGACCGCGTTCGGCTTCGCGTTCGTCTTCGGGGTCGGCGTCCTCGGCCAGCCGCACATGCTGCACAAGCTCTACATGCTGCGCGACCCGGCGGCGCTGCGCTGGCTGCCGCTGGTGCTCGGCGGCTCGCAGTCGGTGTGTCTGCTGCTCTGGCTCGGGGTCGGCCTCGCGGTGCCGGCGCTCGTCGCCCAGGGGCGGATGGCGCCGCTCGCGAACCCCGACGACGCGACCCCCGCGTTCGTCCTCGGCTTCCTCCCCGCGGCGCTCGCCGGGCTGGTCTTCGCCGCGCTCCTCGCGGCGATCATGTCGACCGCCAGCTCGCTGCTCAACCTGGGCGCCGCCGCGCTCGCCCGCGACCTGCCGCGGGCGCTCGGTCGCAGCGGGGGAGAGGGCCGACCGCGCCGCCACGAGCTGGCCGCGGGGCGCGCCGCCACCGTCGTCCTGGCGCTCGCGGCCGGGGTCTGCGCCTGGCTCTACGACGATCTGATCGCGCTCCTCGGCACCTTCGCGTTCGGCACCTTCGGCGCCGCGCTCGCGCCGGCGCTCGCGGTCGGCCTCAACTGGAAGCGGGTGCCGGCCGCCGCCGCCAGCGCCTCGATCGCGACCGGCCTCGTGCTCAGCCTCGGCCTCGAGCTGCTCGCCCGGCCGGGGACGCCGGCGTGGCTGCGCCCGCCGCTCGTCGAGGGCGCCCTCCCCTCGGCGGTCGCGCTCGCCGGCTCGTTCACCGTGCTCTTCGCGGTCACCGGCTGGCATCTCCTGCGCCGCCGGCCGGCGCCGCCGCTCGACCCCGACGTGGCGGCGGTGATGGAGGCGTGAGTTTTCAGGGGGGCCCGAAGTCATGTGGGTAGAATGAGTTTGAATGACGAGGGCCTCGACCCCGAGGCCGGGAGGGCCGAGATGCGCAGACCGATCCGCACCGTAGGCCTGGCGATCGGCGTCTTGTGTGTGCTCGCCGGCGGGCGGGCCACCGCGGGAGCAGCGGACCTCGAGGTGGCGGTGGTGCAGGGAGACGGACTGCCGGTCGAGGTCGCCCTGAGGCTCGAGAAGAGCAACCCCTACGAGCTCGTCTCGATGCAACGGACCGGGGTCCTCGGCATGACGACCTTCCGAGAGCTGAGCGACGGGGCCTATGTCGTCAGGGTCGACTGGTACGGGGAGCTCTGGGCGCCGCAGGCGGCCGAAGTCTCGATCGTTCGAGGAGAGAGCAAGCGTCTCGCGCTGACGGTCGGTCCGCGGATCGATTTCCGATCGCTCGACGACGACTACAAAGGCCCCTGGTCCGTGCGCATCGAGTGGACCAGCGGCTGGGGGGATCACGGCGCGATCGAGATCCGCGGCTTCATCTCGACCGCGGGTGTGCAGCCGACGGGCGCGATCTTCGAGCCTCCCCACCCGCGGACAGAGCCGAAGTGGATCGAGCTCGACCCTGACGAAGCGGATCGCCTGCTGGCGACGATGAAGCAGGCGAAGCTGTTCGGGGGCGGCCATGTCGGTACGAACACCACGTCGAGCGACGGTCCCTTCGACACCCTCCGGGTCAGCAACGGCAGCGCCACCGCCGTTCTCGTGGTCTCCGGGAATCCCTCATTCGCAACCGGAGCCCGCCGCGAGCTGCTTCGCCTTCTCACGGAGCTGAGAGCGCGTCTCGACGGGGCCCTCGCGCGCGAAGCGCTACCGCCTGCTCCGGCGGGACGCTAGCGGGGCCTCCGCCCCGCACCCTGCGTCGGTGGCGGTATCGTTGCCCGCCGTGACCGCCTGCATCCTGGTCAACCCCGCGTCCGGCCGGCCGCGGCCGCGGCGCCGGCGCCTCGCAGCCCTCGCCGAGCTGGGGCGGAGCGCGGGCGTCGCGGTCGAGGTGACGGCGAGCGGCGCCGACCTCGCCGCCCGCGCCC
>CAZNIX010000083.1:0-13285 GCA_964573125.1 uncultured Thermoanaerobaculia bacterium | reverse complement strand
CCGCGCCGGACCAGCGCCCGCCGTCGGCGGGGGGCATGGTGCAGGGGAGGCGGTCGCGACCGCGCGCGAGGAGCGCGGCGGCGGCGAGGCGGGCGGTGCGCGCGGTGCAGGCGAGGCGGGCGGCACGCGGCGCAGGCCCATCGAAGGCGACGGCCGCCTGCGGGTCGTCTTCTCCGAGCCGATCGAGCCCCACCTCGACCGCCTCGGCCACGTGCCGCTCCCGCCCTACATCAAGCGCCCCGACGAGGCCGCCGACCGCGAGCGCTACCAGACCGTCTACGCCCGCCGCCCGGGCGCGGTCGCCGCCCCGACCGCCGGCCTCCACTTCGACCAGGAGCTGCTCGCGGCGGTCGAAGCGCGCGGCGCCCGGGTGGCGACGCTCACGCTCCACGTCGGCATCGGCACCTTCAAGCCGGTCACCGCCGCGCTCGTCCACGAGCACCGGATGGAGGCCGAGCGCTACGAGATCCCGGAGGCCACCGCCGCCGCGATCGCCGCGACCCGCGCCGCCGGCGGCCGCGTGGTCGCGGTCGGTACCACCGTCGTGCGCGCGCTCGAGGGCGCGGCGCGGGAGGACGGCGCCGTCCCCGCCGGCCCCGGGCGCACCGACCTCTTCATCACCCCCGGCTGGCGCTTCCGCATCGTCGACGCCCTGCTCACCAACTTCCACCTCCCGCGCTCGACGCTCCTGATGCTCGTCTGCGCGTTCGCCGGCCGCGAGCGCGTCCTCGCCGCCTACCGCGAAGCGATCGCCGAGGGGTATCGGTTCTACAGCTACGGCGACGCGATGCTTTGCACCCGCACCGGGGCGGCCGGCCGGTAGGTCGTCAGCTCTACCGCTGCCGGGTCCCGAGCAGACGGTAGCTTGCTCAGGGGCTTCCGTTGACTTGACGTCGAGATTCGCCTACGCTGTCAACGTTGATTTCGCGCAGGGAACAACCAAGAGAGTCAACGAGACCGTGATCGGAGACCGCATCAGGCAGGCGCGGATCGCGGCCGGGATGACCCAGGACAAGGTCGTCGCCTCGCTCGCCACGCACGGGCTGGCGCTGACCAAGGCCGGGCTCTCGAAGTACGAGCGCGGCGGCAGCGCGCCCAGGCCGACGCTCTTGCGGGGGCTCGGCAGGGTGCTCGGAGTCGAGTCCTCGTTCTTCCTCGAGCCGCCGACCACCGCGGTGCGGTGGCTCGCCTTCCGTAAGCGTGCCCGCATGGGGAAGAAACGCCAGGAGCGGGTCAAGGCGCTCGCCGAGTCACAGCTCGAGGTCCTGCTGACACTGCAGCGCGCGCTCGATCCGGCGCGCGAGCCGGCACCGCCACCGCGAGTCCCGGTCGCCACCTCGGAGGACGCCGAGACCGCGGCCCGGGCCCTACGCGACCACTGGCGGCTCGGCGAACAGCCGATCGAGAGCGTCACCGCGGCGATTGAGGACGGCGGCGGCTTCGTCGTCGAGGCCGGCGACGAGGACGATCTCTTCCACGGGTTGTCGGGCTGGGCCGATGAGACCCTGCCGGTGGCGGTGGTCGGCTCGGCACTGTCCGACGACCGCCGGCGCTTCAGTCTCGCCCATGAGCTCGGCCACCTGGTCATGGCGGTCGGCCGGGGCGTCGCAGACCGGACCACCGAGAAGCTGGCCCATCGCTTCGCGGCGGCGTTCCTCGTCACGGCCGCGACGGCGCGGCGCGAGCTGGGCACGCGCCGCCGCCACCTCGACCTGCGCGAGCTCGCCTTGCTGAAACAGAAACACGGTCTGAGCATGCAGGCATGGATCCTCCGCGCCGCCGACCTCGACATCATCGAGCCCGCACATGCACGGACGCTGTTCGCCGCCCTGAGCGCCCGCGGCTGGCGCCGCCGTGAACCGGTCAACTTCGAAGGGCAGGAGCGGCCCGGGAAGCTCCGCCAGCTCACCGTACGCGCCCTCGCCGAGGGTCTACTGAGCGCGAGCCAGGCGGAGCGCATCTGCCCGGGCGTCACGCGAAGCGTCGAGGCGATCGCCGAGCCGCTTGCCGCCATGAGTGCGAGAGCCCTCCTGCGCTTGCCGCCCGCGGAGCGTGAACGGCTGCTGGCGCAGGGAGCCGCCGTCGTCGCGCGCGAGTACGAGGACGCAGGCTCCCTGGGCGGCTTCGAAGCGATGAGCGAGGAGGACCACCTTGACGACCCGCTCACCGGCGAATGACCCGCACCCGGTCCGCGGCGAGGTCTGGCTGATCCGCTTCGACCCGATCGAAGGCGCCGAGATCGACAAGACGCGCCCGGCGGTGGTCGTCAACCCGTCGTCGGTCGGTCGGCTGCCGCTGCGGATCGTCGTCCCGATCACGACCTGGCAGGCGAAGTTCGCCCCGGTGCCGTGGCTCGTCCCCATCAAGAGGACCCAACGCAGCGGCCTGCACAGGGACTCGGCGGCAGACTGCTACCAGGTGAAGTCCGTTTCCATCGGGCGGTTCGTCACCAAGCTGGGGAACCTCAGCGCCGAAGAGCTGGAGGAGATCAGCGCGGCGATCGCGCTCTGCGTCGGCGCGTGACGTCGCTCGTGGAGATATCCCACATCAACCAGTCTGTGATAAGACCGCGGCAGGACAAGCGTGATGGCCGATCTCTTCAGGACTCTACACCCCAACATCGACAGTCCGCCGCTCCGAACTCCGCAGCGGGCGGGATACCTTCAGATTCGCGAGCACTTCGAGAACAACGCCCCCGAGTCCGAGGTCGCGGTGGTACTTCCGGTGGGTTGCGGGAAGTCGGGACTGATTTCCTTGGCTCCTTTCGCGGTCAACGCACGGCGTGTTCTGGTGGTTGCCCCTTACGTGAAGCTAGCCGAACAACTCTACGAGACCTTCGATCCCACCCAGGGCGAGAAATGCTTCTACCACTCTTGCTCAGTTCTGGATGGGCCTCCTTACCCCGAGCCTGTGTTCATCAGGGGCACGTCGACGAACCGCGTCGACCTCGATGAGGCGGATGTAGTCATTACAAACATCGACCAACTTCAGGGAGACGACAACCGCTGGTTGCGAGGTCTCCCACCCGACTACTTCGACCTCGTGCTGTTCGACGAAGGTCACCATGCCGTTGCCCGAAGCTGGGAGGTGCTCAAGGCTACCTTCCCTTTGGCTCGCATCGTGAACTTCTCAGCAACACCCCGGCGAGCCGACGGACAACTCATGCCCGGCCGAATCATCTACTCGTATCCAGTTCGTGAGGCGATTGGAGCCGGATATGTCAAGAGGCTCAAGGCGCTCGTGCTGAATCCAGGCACCCTCCGTTTTGTCCGCCGTGAAGATGCGGAGGAGGTCGAGGTATCCCTCGAGGAGGTGCGGCGGCTGGGCGAGGAGGATGCAGGCTTCCGGAGAAGCATCGTCTCCTCCCAGGAGACGCTCACGACGATCCTCGAGGCTTCAATCACGGAGCTCCGAAGAATCCGAGCAGAGAGTGGGGATCGCCGGCACAAGATTATCGCCTCAGCCCTAAACTATGAACATTGCCACCAGATCGTAAAGGCCTTGAGGGAGCGAAGTCTTCGGGCGGACTTCGTTCACAGCCGCGAGGCAGCACCGGCGAACGAGCGAGTCCTACGGCTGCTCGAAGAGCATGAGCTGGACGCCATCGTTCAGGTGCGGAAGCTCGGGGAGGGGTTCGATCATCCCTATCTCAGTGTTGCAGCTGTCTGCAGCATCTTCCGTGAGCTCTCACCATTCGTTCAGTTCGTCGGCCGGATCATGCGCGTGATCGACAAAGGAAATCCCCGCAGTGCCTTGAACCAAGGCACCGTAGTCTTTCACGCCGGAGCGAACATCGCGCGAAGGTGGGACGACTTCCGCGACTTCAGCGAAGCGGACCAAGCGTACTTCGACCAGCTCCTGCCGCTGGAGGGCCTCGACTTCACAACGGCCGATGACATCGCTATTGATCCCCTTGGGTTGCAGGATCGGGACGAAATCGAGGTGCGCGCACAGACTCGGGTGACGATCCAGGAGATACCGTTGCTGGACAATCCCAAGGCTCGTGCGGCGTTGGAGGCCCTCCGCGCGGCTGGTTACACGGCGGATGACATTCGGGACGCCTTCGACCATCTGCCAGTGCCGGTGACGAAGGTCCGACGGCGACAGGCTTCGCGCCTGGCACTTGACGACCGCGTGAAGCGCTTAACAGGAGAGATCCTGGCGAGCAGGCAGGTGAACCCCGAAGGCCACGAATTGGATCGGGCACGACTGGGACGCACCAACTTCGTGACAATCAAGGCGCGGATCGACACCCACATTCGAGAGCGTGTCGCCAACAAACCGCGGGATCAGTTTGAGAAATCGGAGCTCGATCGCGCAGAGGACGAGCTCGACGCGATTCGAGACGCTGTTGAAAAGGAGTTCTTCGATGGCTAGACCCAAGTCCTTTCTACCTGGGGGGCTTCGAGTCGATCTCGCGGGGAAGTCCCACAATTGCCAGCACTCTTCGTCGCACAGAATCGAGAAGGACCAGCCACGTCTGAAGGTACCCAAGGGACGTTCGTTCGAGCACTACTGTGTCGCGTGCGGTCTTAAATTTATCGAGGCAGATCTCGCGAGGCTCAGAAGCCTCTCGGAGCAATTGGTTGAAGTGGAGCTGATAGACCGACCCGGAGCGACCCCTCCTTGAACTCAGGCGCAGATACTGCAGCCGAGGAGGACACCGCTGCGTCCAGGGCTCGGGATAATTCCGTTCTGGCGATTCAGATCGGCGCCTCACCGACCCCGAAACCGGCACACAATCGCGATCATCTCATCCCAGCCAGTCACGATTGTGAACACAGAGGCAATGAGACCGATCACGACGATGATCCATTGAGCGCTGGGAAGGCTTTGGTGAAGGCGAGTCGAGCTTCCCTGGAGCTGAACACTCGGCACCGGATATCCCAGGCGACCTAGAAATTCGGACGCGGCGGTGGACCTCATCACATCACCATTTTTGACAAAATCAGCGTGGCGATTCATCATCGACCGGACGATACTGCCTCTCAACCACCCAGAGCAATATTTCAGCAGCGCTACCGAGGTCATGCCTGCCGCAACTAGACTGCCGACGACCATCAGTAACCCAGGCAACCATCCGAATCGATACCAGCCGACCGAAACGGCTCCGAGAACCAACAGATAGGTGAGACAGCCGACGAGGTTAGACTTCGGAGGTGTCAGAGCATCCTGAACACGACGTTGGTTCTCGACCGAGCTGATCTGGCCCGCAAGTCGACGCGTGGTTTGGGTGAACGCCAACTCGTATCCGAGCGCGATAGCGAAAAGCAGGATGGCGAGGAGATGGACGGTCACCGCCTGATTCTCTGTGAATAGTGCGGGGTTCCCGGCCAAAGCGGTAAACAGACGACTCACAGCTTGCCGAGTTGGGCCCGTAGAGGGTCAATGACCTCGACGAAGGGAAAACGATGAAAATCGTGATCACGAGTGACGGTGCGATGGATGCCGTGCGCGCGCATCAGGATCGCGGTATGAGCGTCGTGGAGCAGGTTGCCGCTCAGATCGGGGTACTCGCGAAACGTGGCTCGAGCCACTTGGCGGTGGCGGGCGCCGGGGACGAGCACGGTCAACGCGGGCGAGGCGAGTAGCGCGTCGAGAAACGTCCAGGCATCGACCACCGGAAGCGGTTCCTGCAGCACTTGCGGGTGGGTCACCACGCGCAGGAACTCGGAGGCGATCGGCGAGGCGAGGAACCAGGGCAGGCTCGAAGCTCGCCACTCCTCGACCAGCCGGCGGCAGCGGTCGAGCTCGAGAACGGCGGAGTTGGCGGCGTAGACGAGGACGTTGGTGGCGACGACGAACACCTACCGGCCTTCCATCGCCCGATAGAGGGCGTCGCGGTCGGCGACGTCGACCAGCAGCTTGCCGCCGTCGAACGCCGGCAGCGGCGGGAGAGCCTCCGGCTCGCATTCCGCCGACTCAAGCATCCGGCGGAGGGCGGCCTCGACGAGCGCCGAGCGAGTGAGACCCCGCCTCGCGGCCTCCTGCTCAGTCGCTTCATGACGCCGTCGTCGATGACCAGGGTCGTCTTCATATGGAAAACCATACGGCGAGGCCGTACCGCGGTCAAGGCGTAGCGTCGGGTCCGCGCCGGCGCCCTCACGCCGCGCCGATGCTCGCCACCCGCCAAGCCACCACCGCCGCCCCGAACCCGTTGTCGATGTTGACCACGGCGACGCCCGGGGCGCACGCGTTCAGCATGGTCAGGAGCGGGGCAAGGCCGCCGAAGGCGGCGCCGTAGCCGGTCGAGGTGGGGACCGCGATGACCGGGGCGGAGACCAGACCGGCGACGGCGGCGGGGAGGGCGCCGTCCATGCCGGCGGCGACGATCACCGCGCGGGCCCGGCGGAGGGCGGGGACGATCGCGAGCAGGCGGTGGAGGCCGGCGAGGCCAACGTCGGGATGGCGCTCGACGGCGAGGCCGAACCACTCGGCGCACACCGCGGCCTCCTCGGCCACCGGGAGGTCGGCGGTGCCGGCGGCGACCACCGCCACGGGCGCCGGCGAGCGGTCCTCGAGGGCCGGGTCGCCCTGGGTACCGGTGCGCGGCGCGGGGTGCGGCGCGCCGCCGGTCAGCACCCGCGCCCGCTCGTGATAGCGGGCGCCCGGCAGGGCCGCGAGGAGCGCTTCGGCCGCGGCGGGCGCCAGGCGCGTGACCAGCACCCGGCTGTGCGCCGCGTGCACGCGGCGGGCGATCGCGACCAGCTCGGCCTCGGTCTTGCCCTCGGCGTAGACCGCCTCGGGGAGGCCGCTGCGCAGCTCGCGGTGGAGGTCGAGCTTGGCGAAGTCGAGGTCGGCGTAGGGGAGGTCGGCGAGGCGCTCGGCGGCGGCCTCGACCGCCAGCTCGCCCCGGGCCACCGCGGCCAGCAGCTCGCGCAGCCTGTCCGGGCTCATGCTGCGCCGGCCGCGCGGTCCGCGCCGCCGGAGCGGTAGCCGGCGGGATCGTAGTCGGCGCGGTCGAAGCCGAGGCCGGCGAGCCTCGGCGCCAGCTCGCCCCAGCGGCCGGCCAGGCGCGCGACCTCGCCGGCGCCGACCTCGACCCGCGCCGCCCCCGCGTCGTGGCGCACGCGCACGACCCGGAAGCCGTCGGCGGCGAGCAGCTCCTCGGCGGCCTCGATCCGCCGTAGCTTGCCGAGCGTCACCGGCTGGCCGTGCGGGATGCGCGAGGAGAGACAGGCATTGGCCGGACGGTCCCAGGCCGAGAGGCCGAGCGCGCGGGCGATCCGCCGCACGCCGTCCTTGGTCACGCCGCGCGCGAGCAGCGGGCTGACCACGCCGCGCTCGCGCACCGCGGCGAGACCCGGCCGGTCGGGCCCGGGGTCGGAGGCGTTGGTGCCGTCGCACACCACCGCGTAGCCGCGCGCGACCGCCAGCCGCGCCATCGCGTCCATGCGCAGCCCCTGGCAGACGTAGCAGCGGTGGCGTGGGTTGGCCGCGAACTCGGGGTCGGCCAGCTCGCTGTAGGTGACGACCTCCCACCGGATGCCGATCTCCTCGGCGAGCCGGCGGGCGTGGTCGAGCTCGGCGCCGGCGAGGGTTTCGGCCGCCGCGGTCACCGCGAGCGCGCGCTCCCCCACCGCCCGCCGCGCGAGCGCCGCCACCACCGCCGAGTCGACGCCGCCCGAGTAGGCGACGACGACCGACCCGTGGGCGGCGAGGTCGGCGACCAGTTCGGCGAGCGGCAGGCCGCGCGCGTCAGCGGTCGGCGGCTCGGGCTCGCGGAGAGGCGCGGAGGTGGCCGGCGTCGCGCTCATCGGCGCGGATGGTACCACCCGGTCCCCGGCTCCGGCGGCGGCAGGACACGCGCCCGCGGCGCGGCGGCGACGCCGCCGACTGGACCGCCCGGCGCGCCAGCCGGCCGCGCCGGGATCGACCCGAGCCCCGAGCCGGGCGCGCCGGACCAGGCAATCTCGCGCCGGATCAGCGCCGCCGCCCGCCCGGCGCCCAGGTGATCGTCAGCGGCACCAGGAAGAGCACCGTGTAGACCCCGAGCGCGTAGAGCGGCACCAGCGGCGCGGCGAGCTGGTCGCGGGCGGGGGCGAGGGCGCGCAGCAGGTAGAGGATCCCGGGCGGGCCGAAGTAGTAGAGCAGGAGCACCCGCCGCTTGAACGGCGGCGGGAGCCGCGCGCGGCGGCGGGCGTAGACGTTGCCGAACAGCCAGCCCGAGGCGACCGCGGTCGAGTAGAGAGCGTAGAGGGAGAGCGGCAGCGGGCCGGCGAGCGAAACCAGTCCGCCGTAGTGGGCGAGCGCCACCGCCCAGCAGGCGGCGAACAGGACGAGCAGGGCGCGCTCCCAGCGGTCGGGCACGCCCCGAAGCCTAAACCACCGCGCCCCCTACCCGAACCGGCCGGTGATGTAGTCCTCGGTCTGCTTCTTGAGCGGCCTGATGAACAGCTTGTCGGTGGGCCCGAACTCGATCAGCTCGCCGAGGTAGAGAAACGCGGTGAGGTCGGAGACGCGCGAGGCCTGCTGCATGTTGTGGGTGACGATGACCTGGGTGTAGTGCTGCTTGAGGTCCTGCATCAGCTCCTCGATCTTCGCCGTCGCCACCGGGTCGAGCGCCGAGCACGGCTCGTCGAAGAGGATCACCTCGGGCTCGACCGCGATCGCGCGCGCGATGCACAGCCGCTGCTGCTGGCCGCCCGAGAGCGAGAGCGCGCTCTCGTCCAGGCGGTCCTTGACCTCCTCCCAGAGCGCCGCCTTGCGCAGGCTCTTCTCTACGATCTCGTCGAGCACCGCCTTCTTGTTCACCCCCTGGATGCGCACGCCGAACCCGACGTTCTCGTAGATCGACTTCGGGAACGGGTTCGACTTCTGGAACACCATGCCGATCCGCTTGCGCAGCAGGTTCACGTCGGTCGCCGGGTGGTAGATGCTCTCGCCCTCGAAGCGGATGTCGCCCTCGATGCGCACGCCGTCGATCAGGTCGTTGAGCCGGTCGATGCAGCGCAGGAGCGTCGACTTGCCGCAGCCCGAGGGGCCGATGAACGCGGTGATCTGCTTTTCCGGGATGCGCAGGGTGACGTCGGCGAGCGCCTGGGTGTCGCCGTACCACAGCGACAGGTGGTCGATCTCGAGGACCGGATCGGTGATCGGCGGGTAGGCGGAGGCGTCGGCCGCGGGCACGGGCGCCGGCTCGGCGGCGGCTGCCGGGGCCGCGGACGGGGTGGCAAGGGTCTCGACATTCATGGCGTCGTCGCTCCCGCTCGGTCGCTGCGTCGTCTCCCGCTCGTCACCCGCGCCGGTACCGCTCACACCGCGCTCCCCCGGTACTTCCGCCGCAGGTGGTTGCGCATGCCGATCGCGACCAGGTTCATCACCGTCACCACCGCGATCAGCAGCAACGCGGTGGCGAAGACCAGCGGCGTGGTCGCCTCGACGTTCGGGCTCTGGAAGCCGACGTCGTAGATGTGGAACCCGAGGTGCATGAACTTGCGCTCGAGGTGAACGAACGGCGAATGGTGGTCGATCGGCAGCGCCGGGGCGAGCTTGACCATGCCGACGATCATCAGCGGCGCCACCTCCCCCGCGGCGCGCGCCATCGCCAGGATCATGCCGGTCAGGATGCCCGGCGCCGCCGCCGGCACCACCACGCGGAACGTGGTCTCGAACTTGGTCGCGCCGAGCGCGAGCGCGCCCTCGCGCACGACGCGCGGCACCGCCGCCAGCCCCTCCTCGGTGGCGACGATCACCACCGGCACGGTGAGGAGCGCGAGCGTCAGGCTCGCCCACAGGATGCCGCCGGTGCCGAAGGTCGGGGTCGGCAGCGCCTCGGGGTAGAACAGGCGGTCGATCGAGCCGCCGACCAGGTAGACGAAGAAGCCGAGCCCGAAGACGCCGAAGACGATCGAGGGGACGCCGGCGAGGTTGTTGACCGCGATGCGCACCGTGCGCACCAGCGGCCCTTGCTTGGCGTACTCGCGCAGGTAGAGCGCGGCGAGGACGCCGAACGGGGTGACCACCAGCGACATGATGAGGACCATCATCACGGTGCCGAAGATCGCCGGGAAGATCCCGCCCTCGGTGTTCGATTCGCGGGGATCGGCGGCGACGAACTCCCACGCCCGCTCGAGGTAGAGGCCGAGGGTGGCGAGCCGGCCCATCGCGTTCGGGCGCAGGGCGCGCACGACGCCGCCGACCGGGATCTCCTTGGTCGCTCCCTCGGCGGTCTGCATCACGAGCTGCTCGCGCACCAGCTCGTCGCGCAGCTTGAACAGCTCGTCGGCGAGCACCTGGTAGTCGGCCTCGCGGGCTTCGAGCTCGGCGGCGATCTCGGCCCGGCGGCGCTCGGCCGCGGCCGCCGAGAGGTCCTCGAGGGCGAGCTTGCGCTCGGCCAGCCGGAGCTTCTCGATCTCGAAGTTCACGTCGCCGATCTCGCGCTTCTCGAGGCGGCGGATGCGGCGCCGCAGCTCGAGCTTCTCCTCGTGCAGCGGCGCGAACGCCGCCCACACCGCTTCCGGTCCCGAGGCGAGCACCTCCTCGCCCGCCCGCAGCTCGCTCATCGTGCCGTAGAAGTTGCCCCACTCGAGGCGCTCGAGCACGACCGCCTCCGCGGGGTAGCCGCGCGCCGTGATCGCCGACTCGTCCAGCCAGACGAAGTCGGCGCCGGTGACGTCGCGGTTGCCGACCTTGAGCCGGATCCGGTAGAGCGGCTGTTCGGGGTCCTGCCATTCGGAGGCCGGCCGCAGCTCGCGCAGGTTGATCTCGCCGAGCAGCGTGGCACCCTCCTCGAGGGTGACCAGCACCAGGTCCCGCTGCCAGAAGTAGCCGAGGCCGCGGACCGCGATCAGCAGCAGCAGACCGATGATCAGCAGGAGGTTGAGCGCCAGGGCGCCGCCGCACAGCCAGGTGAACGCGCGGCCGAGCGCGTCGGTCTTGCGCCGCTGCGCGAGCGCCGCGGCGCTCTGGCCGCCCGCAGGGCCGCCGGCGGGCGCAGGCGGCGCGGGGGCTTCGACGGCGGGCGGGCGCTGATCTGCCGTGGGCATGGCGTCGCGGTCCGTCGCGATCAGAGCTGCGAGTACCGCCGCCGCAGCCGCTGGCGCACGACCTCGGCCACGGTGTTGACCGCGAACGTGAGGCCGAACAGCAGCAGCGCGGCCAGGAACAGCGCGCGGTAGAGCGTGCCGCCGACCGGCGCCTCGGGGATCTCGACCGCGATGTTGGCCGAAAGCGTGCGGAAGCCGTTGAACGGGCTCCAGTCCATGATCGGCGTGTTGCCGGTCGCCATGAGCACGATCATGGTCTCGCCGACCGCGCGGCCGAACCCGATCATCACCGCCGAGAAGATCCCCGGCGACGCCGTGGGCAGCACGACCCGGGTCACGGTCTGCCAGCGGTTCGCGCCCAGGGCGAGCGAGCCCGCCACCAGGTTGGTGGGCACGTTGGAGAACGCGTCCTCGGAGATCGCGAAGATGATCGGGATCACCGCGAAGCCCATCGCCAGGCCGACCACCACCGCGTTGCGTTGATCGTAGGTCAGGCCGGTGGCCTCGAGCAGCCAGCGCGGGAAGCTGCCGCCGAAGACCAGGCGCTCGAACGGCGGCGACAGCTCGGTCGCGAGCCAGATGCCGAACGCGGCGACGAAGATGAACAGGAGCGCCTCGACGCCGGTCGGGAAGCGGTTGCGGAAGGCGCGCGGCAGCCGCTGCCAGGCGGCGCCGGCGAGGAGCACGAGCAGCGGCAGCATCACGACCATCAGCAGCAGCGACGGGAACACCTTCTCCAGCCGCGGCGCCAGCCAGAGACCGGCGAGGAAGCCGAGCACGACGGTCGGCAGCGCGGCCATGATCTCGACCGTCGGCTTGACGTAGTGCTGGTAGACCGGGTGCATGAACTGCGAGGTGTACATCGCTCCCAGGACACCGAGCGGGATCGCCAGCAGCAGCGAGTAGATCGTCCCCTTGAGCGTGCCGACCAGAAGCGGCGTCAGCGACAGCTTGGGCTCGAAATCATCGCTGCCGCCGGTCGATTGCCAGACGTACTTCGGCTCCTCGTAGCCCTCGTACCAGACCTTGCCGAAGAGCGCGGTCCAGGTGGCCTCCGGGTGGGGATTGTCGATCGCCAGCGCGGCGAGGCCGCCGGCGCCCGCGACGAAGGCGCCGTCCGCCTTGGGCGTGAGCACCAGGGCGGTCGGGGGCTCGGGCAGCGGCGCCGTTCCCGCCCACAGCACGCGGTGCGAGGTCGAGTGATAGAGGCCCAGGTGGCCGCCGCTGCCGGCGACGAACCCCTTGTTGCGCATCGAGGGGGAGATCAGCTCGACCGGTCCGGGCAGCGGCGGGAAGTCGCGGACGTCGGCGAGGCGGAAGGAGCCGTCCTCCTGGCGCGCCTGGAACCAGATCGAGAGCGCGCCGTCCGCCCGCCCGACGACCAGCGAGTGATGGCCGATGAGCAGCGAGAGCGCGGTCACCGGCGAGGCGCCGGTGCGATCGATCCGGGGCGGCGCCTCGCTCGCGGTCAGGTCCCACCAGAGCAGCTCGCCCGAGGCGGCGCCGCCGTAGAGGTTGCGGACGGTGCGGTCGAGGACCAGGACCGCCGGAGCGAGCGGCGCCGGCGGCGTGCGCCGCTCGAAGCTCTCGGTCACCTCGCCGGTGAGCAGGTTCGCGCGCGCCTGCCGCTCGACCAGCGCGACGGTGCCGTCGGCGAGCACCGCGGCGGCGGCGCCGGCGCCGTCCGCGTCGAGCGTGGCGGCGAAGACCTCGACCGGCCGGCCCGCGGGGTCGACCTCGAACACCACCGGCGCGCCGACGTCGGCCGTGACCACCCGCCGGTCGCCGTCGAACGAGATCTCCCAGCCGACGGGCACGGCGAGCACCCGGCCGTCGCTGGTCGACGCCAGCAGCACGGACCCGCCCGGCGAGGGCTGGACGCGCAGCAGCCGCGACTCGGCGACCGCGGCGGCCTCGGTGCCGCCCGTCGCGGCAGCCGGCTGTGGCGCCGCGCCCGGCTCGGGAGTCGGAGCCGCGGGCGGAGGCCAGATCCGCCGCTCCTCGACCACCGTGCCGTCGGCGGTCTGGACGACCCGCACCACCCCGTCGGCGGCCAGTCCCGCCGCGAGGGTCCGGTACTCGTCGCAGACCAGGGCGCCCGCCGGCGGGCCGGCCACCGCCACGACCTCTCCCACCTCCACCGCCGCCGCCCGCGTCAGCGGCCAGACCTCGATGACGATGAAGACGAGGATGCCGAGGATCGAGGCGATGATGCCCAGGCCGCCGGCGGTGACCAGCCACCGCGCCGCGCGGTCGGAGGCGAGCCGCCGGCGGGCGGTGCGGGCGCGCGCCTCGCC
>CAZNIX010000082.1:0-13307 GCA_964573125.1 uncultured Thermoanaerobaculia bacterium | reverse complement strand
GACGCCCCTGGGAGGGAGCCCCTCGCCCCGGACCTGCCCACCCACCCCGCTGTCTCCGGGGAGCGCCGTGGGCTGCCGGGTCAGGTAGGCTCCCAATGAAAGCCGCGGAGCGTGTGTGGATGGGCGGGGAGGGCTAGGGCGCCGAGGTAGCCGGGGGCGGGGTCGATGTGGGTGAGCGACCAGGCGGCGGCGCGGGCGGGGTCGCCGTCGAGCGCGAGGAAGCGCGCGCCGGCGCCGGGGTCGAGCGATACGTCGAAGCGGTCGAGGCCGAGCGCGATGCCGTCGCCGACCGCCTTGACGTAGGCCTCCTTGCGCGTCCAGCAGCGGAAGAACGCCTGGTCGCGCTCGCCCGGCGGTACGTGCCGCAGCACCTCACGCTCAGCCGCCGAGAAGAAGCGCTCCGCGATCGCGAGCGCGTCCTCCATCGGCCGCACCGCCTCGAGATCGACCCCGACCTCGGGCCCGACGGTCACCGCCACCAGCGCCAGCTCCGCGGAGTTCGACAGGTTGAACCGCAGCGGCAGCCCCGCCCGCTGCTCGGCCAGCCGCGGCTTGTCCCGCTCGCCGTAGGCGAACCGCACCGCCTCCGGCGCCGTCCCGAGATACCCCCCGAGCAGCCGCCGCAGCGCCCCCCGCCCGACCGCAAACCGCCGCCGGTGCTTCTCGAAATGGAACCTCTCCGCCCGCGCCACCTCGTCCGCCGCGAGCACCCCCCGCAACCGTGCCACCACCTCCTCCGCCGGATCGAGCGCCACCCGCCAGACATGCACCTCCCCCTCGCTGGGCGGGTCCACCCTCCCGGACGGTGGCTCGAAGCTCGAAAGCACCGCACTCATCCGCGGCCAGCTTACAGTCATCGCCTGGGCAAGGAGGTCCGGGGGGGGGGGGGACCGAGCGCGCCCCGTCCCCTGGGAGGGAGCCCTTCGCCCCTGACCGGGGGCGGACCGGCACGAGAGGCCGGAGGTTACGGGTAGTCGTCCAGCTCCTGGAACGGCAACCCGCAGGGGTAGAACAGGTTGAACACCGGTTGCTCGATGGTCTCCGCGAACCCGAGGAAGAGCGGCCCCCAGGTCTCGAGCGCCGACTCCCCCGCCTCGATCGCGCGGTACTCGTCGGCCGAGACCCCGACCGCCGTGGCCAGGTCCTCGACCGTCTTGCCGCGCCGCTCGCGGTGGCCGCGGACCAGCGCCCCGGCCTGCCCGGGCGCCTTGCGGGTGTCCTCGTAGCGGCCGCTCTCGGCGAGCAGGCGCGAGGTCGGGGTCTCGAGCGCGATCGCGATCCGGGCCAGCCGCGGCCCCCACTCCTCGGCCGCGGTCTCTCCGGCTTCGATCCGGGCGTACTCCTCGACCGCGATGCCGAGCTTCGCGGCGATCTCGGCCGGGTCGATCGACTTGCGCGTCCGCTCCTTGCGCAGCACGTCGCCGAGTTTCACCCGACCGCCTCCCCGCCGCCCGCGCCCCCGCCCTCGGCGGCCGCGCTCTCGATCGGCTCGTAGTGCGGGATCTCGAACGGCTCCGGCTGCAGGTCCTCCCGCACCCACCGCTTCCATTCGTCGGTGACGGCGTCGAAGACCACGTGCTCGTCCCTGAAGATGCCGTCGGTGACCCGGTAGTCGTCCTGGATGAAGAGGATGTCGTCGTCCCTGAGCTCGGCGCGCTGGACCTCGACCTCCTCGCCGTCGACCTCCCGGGTCTCGGGCCGGAGGTTCTCCACCTTCTCGCTCCACGCCGGGAAGGCGCGCAGCCGCTTCGCCTCGTAGGCCTTGCAGTAGTTGCCCATCTCGGCCATGTTTCGTGCTCCTCCCGGCCTCAGCCGCCGGCCTCTCCTTCGCCGCCCGCCTCGGCCCGGCGCCGGGCCTCCTCCTCCTCCATCTTCTTGCGCAGACTGAGCGGCCGCATGTCGGTCCAGACCTCCTCGATGTAGGCGAGGCACTCCTGCTTGGTCCCCTCCTTACCGACCTTGCTCCAGCCGAGCGGGACTTCCCGGTCCGCGGGCCAGATCGAGTACTGCTCTTCGTGGTTCATCACCACGGCGTAGATCGTCGTGTCCTCTTCCTCTTCCCAGGTCATGTCTCCTCCTCGGAGCAGCTCGGCGGCTCCCTTCTCGGCAACCGTGACGGCCCGGCACCGGACCTCGTCCCGATCTTGACACGCCAACCGTGCGCTCGACAGTCGGGCAAGGAGGGCCGGTGCGTGGTCTCCCTCCCAGGGACGCCCGGACCGCGCGCTCAGCCCTTCGGCAAGGAGGGCCGGTGCGTGGGTCTCCCTCCCAGGGACGCCAGACCGCGCGCTCAACGGATCGTCCCGGAAGGCCGAGGCGGGAGTGCGCGCGGGCTGACGAGGCGCCGGCCGACCCCCACTCGCACACTCGAAGCCGGCGCCGTGCCCTGGGAGGGAGACCCACGCACCGGCCCGGAGGTGGAAGAGCAAGACGGAGCCGGCGCCGTGCCCTGGGAGGGAGACCCACGCACCGGTCCGGCGGTCCGGGAACCAACCGGCGTGTAGACTCTCGCCGATGCGCAGAATCATCCTCCTCGCCCTCGCCGTCCTCACCGCGCCGACCGCGGCTCAGTCGGCTGCTGACACCTTCGACGCCCGCTTCACCGGCCGCACGCTGCGCTTCGACTGCTACCACTCGGGCACCGGCGGCGCCGGGGCCGAGGAGCACGTCAGCCTCGACCGCCTGCGCCTCGAGGGCGAGTGGCCGGGGAGCCGCACGCGCCTGCTCGACGACACCGGGCTCGGCAAGTATCGCTTCGCCGTCCTCGATCCCGAGAGCGGCGCGGTGCTCTACTCGCGCGGCTTCGCCAGCATCTACGGCGAGTGGGAGACCACCGGCGAGGCGCGGGAAGGCGTGTGGCGGACGTTCCACGAGTCGCAGCGCTTCCCGGAGCCGCGGCGGCCGGTGCGCCTGGTGATCGAGAAGCGATCGGCGGCCGGCGACTGGCACGAGATCTACGCCGCGACCGCCGACGCCGCGGACCCGACGGTCGACCGCTCGCAAGTGCGCGCCGGCGACGCCGTGAGCGTGCTCTTCGAGCACGGGCCGCCGGCGGGCAAGGTCGATCTCCTGGTGCTCGGCGACGGCTACACCGAGGCCGAGGCGGCGAAGTTCCGGAGCGACGCCGAGCGGCTGACCGCGGCGCTCTTCGCCGTCGAGCCGTTCGGCCGCCGCCGCGGCGACTTCAACGCCCGCGCCCTGCTCGTCGCCGCGCCCGCGTCCGGGGTCACCGACCCGACCACCGGCACCTGGCGCGCGACCCCGCTCGGGCTCGCCTACGGCGCGTTCGGCTCCGAGCGCTACATGTTGACGTTCGCGAACCGCGAGCTGCGCGAGATCGCGGCCCAGGCGCCCTACGACGCCCTCATCCTGCTCGCCAACAGCCGCAAGTACGGCGGCGGCGGCATCCACGGGCTGTGGACCACCGCCGCCGCGGACAGCGGCCAGGCCGCCTATCTCGTGGTCCACGAGTTCGGCCACGCGTTCGCCGGCCTGGCCGACGAGTACTACACCTCGCCGGTGTCCTACGAGGAGTTCACGCCGCCGGGCAGCGAGCCGTGGGAGCCCAACGTCACCGCGCTCGCCGATCCGGCGCGGCTCAAGTGGCGCGACCTGGTCGCCGACCGCACGCCGCTGCCCACCCCGTGGCGGCAGGAGCGCTTCGACGACGCCTCGCTCGCCTACCAGAAGCGGCGCGAAGCGCTGCGCGCCGCGGGCGCGCCCGAGGAGGCGATGGAGGCGCTGTTCGCCGAGATCAAGGCGACCACCGAGCCGATGCTGCGCGGCGAGGAGCGCTGGGGCGAGGTCGGCGCGTTCGAGGGCGCCGCCTACCAGGCGCGGGGGCTCTACCGCTCTTACCTCGACTGCATCATGTTCACCCGCAACCCGGACTGGTTCTGCCCGGTCTGCGCGCGCGCGATCGAGCGGACGATCGACCTCTACGCCGAGTGACTATGGCCGCGCCCGCCCTGCGCCCGCCCGATCCGGCCGCGACCCCGAGCGCCCTGGCGGCCGGGCCGGGGGTGAGCGCCTCCGCTCCTCCCGCGCGCCGGCCGGTGGCCGCCGCCGACGCGATGTGGCTCCAGGAGTCGGCGACCAACCGGATGATCATCAACGGCCTCTACACCGTCGACCGGATGGATCTCGAGACCCTGCGCCGGCTGTTCGTCGAGCGCGTGCTGGCGGCCGAGGGGGGCGCGCGCTGGCCGCGCTTCATGCTGCGCGTGGTCCTGCAGGGGGGGCGCCCGTTCTGGGAGCCCGACCCCGAGTTCGCGATCGAGCGCCACATCCTCACCGCCCCGGGAGGCGAGGGGGTGCGCACCAAGGCCGACCTCCAGCGCTATCTCGGCGCGCTGGTGTCGCAGCCGCTGCCGGTCGATCGCCCGCTCTGGCAGTTCCTGCACGTCCCCGAGCTGGAGGGCGGGAAGACCGCGTTCATCGTCCGCGTCCACCACTGCATGGGCGACGGCATCGGCCTGATCCCCGTGCTCTTCTCGCTCGAGGACCCGCCGGGTGAGTTGAAGACGGGCGAGCCGGCGCCGGGCGAGCCCGCCCGCGATCCCGCGCTCAAGGTCGCCCGGCGGCCGCGCAGCAAGCTCGCGACCGCGCTCAAGCTCCCGGTCGCGTTCCCGGTGGTGCTGCTCAGGAAGCTCCTCGCGCGCGCCGACAAGAGCCCGGTGCACGGGCCCGAGCTGTCGGGCGACAAGCGCGTGGCGTGGTCGGAGGCGATCCCGTTCACGCGCATCCAGGCGATCAAGGGCAACCACGGGGCGTCGATCAACGACGTGCTGCTGACCGCGGTGGTCGGCGCGTTCCGGCGCTACGTCGCGGCCGGCGGCGCCGAGCTCGGGCGGCTGCGCGCCTCGGTGCCGGTCAACGTGCGCGCCGCCGGCGAGCCGCTCCGGATGGAGAACCGCTTCGCCGCCGTGCCGTTCGACCTACCGGCGCACATCGCCGACGCCCGCGAGCGCATCCGCGAGGTGCACCGCCGGATGCTGGCGATGAAGGACTCGGTCGAGCCGATCGTCGTCCACGCCGCCCAGAGCCTGCTCACCCGCGCGCTCCCCCCGCGCGCGAGCCGGCGGCTCATCGACCTGTTCGCGAACAAGTGCACCTGTGTGCTGACCAACGTCCCCGGCCCCAGCCACCAGATCACGCTCGCCGGCCGGCGCATCCACGACCTGATGTTCTGGGTCCCCCAGCGCTCCCGCATCGGCGTCGGCATCTCGCTGCTCAGCTTCTCCGGCACCCTCCGCCTCGGCGTCATCGCCGACGCCCGCGTGATGCCCGAGCCCGACCTCCTGGTGGCGGGGTTCGACGACGAGCTGCGCGAGCTGGAGAGGGCGGCCGGCGCAGCAACCACGGCTCCGCGAGGTGGGAGCTGGTAGCATCGGACCGTCCGCGGAGGGCTGCGATGAGCAAGGCCGAGCTGAAGCAGGAGATCCGGAAGCTGCCGTTCCCCGAGCGGGTGGAGCTGCTCGAGGAGCTGTGGCGCGAGGCGGAGACCGAGCAGGTCGAGCTTCTCGATTGGCAGCGGGCGATCATCGACCAGCGGCTGCGAGACGCCGAGGCCCATCCAGAAGACTGGGTCTCCTGGGACGACGCGAAGCGGCGCCTTGAGCGGCAGGTCCAGGCTCGCGGATGAGGCCTCGCCTCCGCTCGGCCGCCGAAGCCGACGTGGCGGAGGCCATCCGCTGGTACGAGCGACAGAAGCCGGGGCTCGGCGCGCGCTTCCTGGAGGCGCTCGACTCCACCCTCGAAAGCATCGAGCAGAACCCGCAGCTCTTTCCTACGGTGCACGAGCAGATGCGCCGCGCCCTCTTTCCGCGTCCCTTCCCGTACCTGGTGCTGTTCAGGATCGACGGCAACCGGGCGTCCGTCTACGCGGTCCTCCACCAGGCCCGGAACCCGGAGCTGTGGAAACGGCGCTGACTCCGATCGGCCTGACCCTCGCCCCCCAAGGGACGAGGTGTCCACGAAATCGGGTCAACTCCACCCGTCATTGAACCGGAACGAAAGCAGCACCTCGAACCGCCGCCAGTTGCTGCTCATACGTCGCCTTCCCTGGACCGCAAATCGGATGTTGGCGTCGGCGAGCGCCTCGAGCGCCGCCTCGGGAACCAGGTGCTCGCCGGTGCGGAGCACGCGCCCGGAGAAGCGGCCTAGAAGGAATCCGAGCGCCCGCTTCTCGGTGTCGCGATCTTCGAACGTGATGATCACCATTCCACAGTCCTCCGCCGGGCCTTTACCGACGGCTGCTAGTAGAACAGGTGCACGACACTCGCGCAAGCGCGGCCGGACCACACTCGAAAGCGTGGGTGGTAGGGCACCGCGTCACCTTTGACCACGCCGGTGGCGCGCCGCCCGATCCGGACCCGCGGGTAGATTACGTTGCGGCAGAATACCATTTGTGGCATCCTGCTGCCATGAAGTTTTCGGAGTTGCTGGACACCGTCGGCGACCAGCCGGTCTTTCGCGGCGGGCTGTTGTTGGCCGGAGATCGCGACCCGAAGGATGTGCGGCGGCAGCTCGCCCGGTGGACGGCCGCGGGCAAGGTGCTGCAGCTCCGCCGCAACGTCTACGCGCTCGCCCCGCCCTGGCGCCGGGTCGAGCCGCATCCGTTCCTGCTCGCCAACGAGCTTCACCGGCCGTCGTACGTGAGCCTGGAATCCGCCCTCGCCCACCACGGGCTGATCCCCGAGGCGGTGCCGGTGACCACCTCGGTGACCACCGGCCGTCCGATCACGATCGACACGCCGCTCGGTCGCTATCGCTACTGGCATCTCCGCCCCGAGGCCTTTTTCGGGTATCGCCGGATGCCTGTGTTCCGCAACCAGGAGGCGCTGGTCGCGGAGGCCGGCAAAGCGCTCCTCGACCTGGTCTACCTGATGGCGGGAGGCGACCGCCGCGAGTACCTCGAATCGCTGCGCCTGGAAGGCCTCGAGGCGATCCAAAACGGCGACCTCCTCGCTCATGCGCGGAGGTGGGGCAAGCCGAAGATCGACCGCGCGGTCGAGACGCTGCTCGAGCTGAGGCGGACGGCCGCGGGGACCGAGACCTCGGTCGAAAGAGAGGAGCGATCGTGAGGGAACAGCTCCTCGACCTAGCCAGCGAGGCGGCGACGCCGGTCCTCGCCGCGAACCTGGCGCGCGAGTACCTCCAGGCGCGGATCCTCCTGGCCATGCAGGAAGCGGGGGCAATGGTCCCGCTGGCGTTCCACGGGGGCACCGCGCTGCGCTTCCTGTTCGACCTTCCGCGCTTCTCCGAGGACCTGGATTTCGCTCTGGAGCGACCGGACCGGGGCGGCTTCGAGCTCGGTGTCCTCGCCCGGCGAATCACCGCCCAGCTCGCGCGGGAGGGGTACGAGGTGCACACGAGGCTCCGCCAGGGGCGAGTCGTCGAGAGCCTCATGCTCAGCTTTCCGGGACTGCTCCACGCCGCGGGGCTGACCCCTCACGCCTCCCAGCGCTTGAGCATCCGGATCGAGGTGGACACCAGGCCGCCGGCGGGGACGGGTCTCGAGACGACGATCATCCGGCGCCACGCCCTGCTCAACCTGCAACACCACGACCGGCCGTCGCTGCTGGCGGGCAAGCTCCACGCGATCCTCCAGCGACGGTGGGCGAAAGGGCGGGATCTGTTCGATCTCTTCTGGTACTTGAGCGACCCGCGCTGGCCGGGCCCCAATCTCGTGCTGCTCAACAACGCCCTCAGCCAGACGGGCTGGGCGGGACCGTCCGTCGACGCCGCCTCCTGGAGGACGATCGTCCGCGACCGCGTCGCGTCGCTGGACTGGACCGCCGCCGAGCGGGACGTGGCACCGTTCCTCGAGCCCGGGCCCGAGACGGCGTTGTTCGGGAGGGAGGCCCTGTTGAAGCTGCTGACGCCGGCGCGGGAGGCACGGTGAGGAGCACTCGAGGTAGCCACGAAATCGGGGCGGCTCCCGTTTGCTGCTAATTGGTCGCCTTCCCCTGGACCGTGAACCGGATGTTGGCGTCGGCCAAGGCCTTCAGCGCCGCCTCGGGGACGAGGTGTTCGCCGGCGCGCAGCACGCGCCCGGAGAAGCGGCCCAGGAGGAAGGCCAGCGCCCGTTTCTCGGCGTCGCGATCCTCGAACCGGATGGTCACCATGGCACGGTCCTCCACCGCTCGCCGCCAGTAGAACAGGCGCGCAAGGCTCACGCAAGCGGCATGGCGGGTCACGCGGGTCACAGTTGTCCGCCGCACCGCAGCCGGGCGAGGCCCGCCGCGGCGAGGAGGAGGGCGAGCGCGAGCAGGCCGGCCGGGGGGAGGGTGGGGATCTCGAGCGGCGCGAGGACGTCGAGGCAGGTCGGGTCGCTCTCGCCGGGCAAGCGAGGGTCGTCGGTCGCCGTCGCCTCGTCGTTGTCGCCGTCGCCGTCGGAGTCGGTGAACAGCTTGCCGCGGTTGCACAGCGGCGGTGCGAGCGCGGCGGCGGCGACCGTCGCGCTGATCTCGATGGTCACCGTCTCCCCGGCGGGCACGCCGCCGTTCCAGATCACCGTCCGGCCGTCGATCCGCGCCTCGCCCGCGGAGGCGGTCGCGACGATCCCGGCGAGCGCCGCCGGCAGCGCGTCGACCAGTTCGGAGCCCTGGTTGTCGCCCTGGTCGAAGGGGCCGGGGTTGAGCAGGACGATGCGGTAGCGCACCACGCCGCCGGCGCGGAGGTCGCCGCTCACGGTCTTGCACGCGCGCACGCCGGGCGGCGGCGGGAAGACGGTCAGCTCGACGCCGGCCTCATTGTCGCCCGCGTCGGCGTCCGCGCAGCCGGCCGGAGGCGCCACCGAGGCAGAAACGAGGAAGGCGCAGAAGAGGTCCGCGCGCAGCGTCCCCTCGACGGTGATCGTGACGCTCTCCCCGGGTGCGAGCGCGACCGTGGCGTCGACGGCGCCCGAGCCCGCTGCGGGCGTGCACCGCGCGGCGGGCGCGCAGCTCCAGGCGGGATCGCCGGCGAAGACCGCGGGCGGCTCGCCGTGGACCGCCGCGCCGGCGACCGGCGAGGCGCCTTCGTTGGTCACCACCCAGGCGAACTCGACCGCCTCGCCGGCGGTCGCGCTCAGCGTCGCCGGGGCGGAGGCGATCGCGAGGTCGGCCTCGCAGGGGACGATCGGGTCGCAAACCTCGGCCCGGTCGTTGGCCGGCTCGGCGTCGCACGCGCCCTCGACCGTGGCGGCGTTGCAAAGCGTCTCCTCGCCGCCGCCGGCCGGCGAGACCCGGGCGCCGGCCGCGGCGACGACGCCGGTGGCGGTGTAGGTCAGCACGCCGCCGCGGGGCAGGAAGGCGTCCCGGTCGTCGATCGCACCCGCGCCCGCCGGAGTGCAGTAGGCGCCCGGCGACGCCTCGCAGGTCCACGACATGCCGGCCAGCTCGAGCGGGAACGCGTCACGCACCCGGGCCGGGGTCGGGCAGGCGCCGAGGTTCTCGACCCGGATCGTGTAGGTCACGGTCTCCCCCGCCGTCACTTGGTCGGCGCCGTTGGTCTTCGCGATCCCCAGATCGACACGGCGCGGGGCGTCGGCGTCGCGTGCCTCGTTGTTGGCCGGATGGGGGTCGGTCACCTCCGCCGGCGGCTCGACGCTCGCGGCGTTCACGAGCCGGCCGCAGAACCCCGGCGCGACCGCGCCGGCCACGGTGTAGACGACCGAGCCGTCCACGGGCAGATCGACGAGCTGGTCGAGCGGACCGCCACCGGCCGCGGCTCCACAGCGGGCGCCGGGAGAGGCGGCGCAGCTCCACGAGACGCCGGTCAGCGCGCTCGGGAACTCGTCGCGCACCCGCGCGCCGAGGACGTCAGCCGGGCCGTGGTTGACCACCGCGAGGCGATAGCTCAGGGCCTGGCCGGGGCAGATCCGGGCGACGCCGTCGTCCTTGGTCACCTCGAGGTCGGCCTCCGGCGGGCGGTCGCCGTCGGGGAGGCAGAGATGGTCGTCGAGCGCCTGGCAGTGGCAGGAGATCGAGCCGCCGACGACGTGCGCGCACTCCCCGAGCACCACCGCCGGCGCCTGGTCGCGGCCACTCGGCAGCGCCGGACCGGTGGCCCAGTCCCCGGTCGCGAGGTCGTAGACGAAGACCGCGTCCTGCGCCCCCGAACCGGGGATGAAGCCGCCGAGCGCGTAGAGCTTGCCGCCGAGCGCGGCGGCGGCCGAAAGCTGGAGCGCCACCGGCAGCGGCGCGGCGGCGCTCCAGGCGTCGGCCGCCGGGTCGTAGACCTCGACCGCCGCCGTCGCCGCGCCGCCGCAGCAGTCGGGCGAGCCGCCGAGCGCGAAGATCCGGCCGCCGAGGACGGCGGCGGCGAGGAACACCCGCGGCGTCGGCAGCGGCGCCCGCGGGCTCCAAGAGTCGGTCGCCGGGTCGTAGACCTCGACCGCCCCGGTCGGGCCGCTGCCGCCGAGCGCGTAGAGCTTGCCGTCGAGCGCCACCGCCGCGAGCCCGAAGCGCGGCGTTGGCATCGGCGCCTTGAGCGCCCAGGTGTAGTTCACCGGGTCGTACTCCTGGGTCAGGTTGCCGGTGAGGTGGCCGCCCACGACGTAGATCCGGCCGTTGCCCGGCGCCGCCGCCGCGGCGCCGAAGAGGATCGTCGGCATCGGAGCGCGAATGGACCAGGAGTTGCTGACCGGGTCGTAGACCTCTACCCGCGTCTCCTCCAGGGTCGAGACGTGAAACGGGGGCTGGAAGCAGGGCGAGCCGCAGCCGCCGAAGGTGTAGATCCTGCCGCCCTCGGCGGCGGCGGCGAGCAGCCGGCGCGGCACGAGCAGCGAGGCCCGCTCCTCCCACGAGCCGGCCTGCGCGTGCGCGGCGCAGGGCAGCGCGACGAGCGAGAAGCCGGCCAGCAGGAGACGGTGCGTGCGGAGCCGCCGCTTCGCCACGGAAATTCCTCTTATAGCAGGTCAGATAACTCCAGTCTACAAGAGAATCCAGTGACGTGCGTCGCGGGCGCCGGCCGGGCATGTCGAGGCCAGGCGCGCCCTCGGCATCGGCGAGAGAATCACAGCCAGATGCCGTCTTCGGCATTCTGCCGCTATGGCATTCCCGGATGGGGTCTCGATCGCAGGGTCACCGCCCAGGCGGAACCGCCGCTCGCCCGCAGCAGTCAGGCGAGCTCGCGGACCGTGATCCCCTCGGCGGGGAACCGCCGGTCGAAAGTGCAGACCGCGACGTTGCCGAGGTGGCGCGCCTGGGCCCAGAGCAGGGCGTCGGTGAACGACGTCCGATTCGAGCCCCGGCAGAGCTCGAGGGCGGCGAGCGCCAGCGGCCTCGGGAGACTGAGGAGGCGGAGATTGGGAAGCCCGAGCAGGCTCAGCAGGGCATCGACGACTTCCGTTCTCGGCCGCCGGTAGAGAGCCGTGAGTGCGTAGGCGGCCTCGGCGATCGCGACCTCGCTGACGATCAGCGGCGCCTCGCTCTCCATGACCTCCCTGGCCTTCGCCGCCTGGTCCGGCGGAGTTCCCACCAGGTAGCGGACGACGATGCTGGCGTCGAGGAAGAGCGGCGCCGGCGGTTCAGTCGTCATCGGAGCCGCCGCCGGTGCAGTTGGCCATCTTCTCGGCGGCAGCCTGGCGCCAGGCTTCCTCGCGGATCTTGTCCCAGTCGTTCTCGTCGAACGGCGGCGGCTCCGGCCCGGCGAGGATCCCGAACAGCGACCGCTTGCGCGGGGGCGGGAAGAAGCGGATCACGACGTGATCCCCGACCTGCTGCTGCAGCGTCAGCGAGCCGGGCTCGATCCCCAGTTTGTCGCGGATCCCCTTTTCGATCACCACCTGCCCCTTGGTTCCTACTTTGTGGGTCATGCCGGATCTCCTGCCATTGGTATGACTCTCGCGGCAATTCTACCAGAGGCCTCAACCGTCGGTGGGGCCCGCGTCGCCGCGGATCGCCGCCAGCAGCCGCTCGCCGTGCGGGCTGCCGAGGCCGGTGACCGCGTCCCAGCCCGCGCTCGCCTGGTAGACCCGGTTGCCGCCGGTCGTGATGTCCCGGAAGCAGCCGGGGTCGCGGCGGTGGGCGGCGTAGAGGCAGGGGTTGGCGTGGCCCAGGGGGCAGCCGAGCGCCTGGTCGAGACGGGTGGCGAGCGCGGCCCAGAGCGGGGCGACGGCGCTGGTGCCGCCGCCGGCGACCGGCTCGCCGCCGATCGTGATCGCGATGCCGGTGTCGCGGTCGGCGATCCCGGAGACATCGGGCAGGCCGCGCCGGCCGTCCCGCTCGAGGAGCGCGATGCCGTCCTGGAAGGCGGGGCGCGCGAAGAGCGTGCTGACGCCGCCGCCGCTCGAGTAGACCTGGTCGCTCACCCGCTGCCGCCAGGCGGTCTCCTCGACGATCTGGCCGCCGGCGACCTCGATCGAGGTGCCGCCACAAGAGAGCGCGTAGGGGCTCGACGCAGGGTACTGCACCCACACCGCTCCGCCCAACCCGCCGGCGCCGGAGTCGCCCGACGAGGCGCAGAAGGTGATCCCCAGGGCCGCGGCCTCGACCAGCAGCTCCTCGACCACGGGCAGGATCGCGGCGCTCGCGTCCTGCCAGTCCGCCTCCGGCCACCCCCACGACAGGCTGACCACCGAGGGCCGGTTCGCGGCGTCGAAGACCGCGGCGGCGAGGGCCTGGTAGAAGCCCTGCTCGTCGTTGGACGGCGCGAAGTAGGCGGCGACCCGGGCGCCGGGCGCGAAGCCGATCGCCAGCTCGACGTCCATCGTGGTCTCGAGGGTGAAGAGCGCCGCGTCGGCGGGCGGCGAGCCCTGCTGGGTGTTCAGGTAGCGCGCGAGGCTCGCCAGCTCGTCGATCGGCGCCGGGTCGTTGGCGCCGCCCTGGACCCCGATGACCGCCACCGCCGGCGGCGGCAGGCCGATCGCGGCGGCGAACGCGTCGAGGTCGGACTGGTGGAAGCCGCCGCCCAGGCAGACGACGGCGATCGTCCCGCCGGCGCCGTCGGCCGCGGGGAACTCATACAGCTCGGCGATCTCGGCGCAGGTGAACCGCGGCGCCGGCGCCGACGGCGCCGCGGGCACCGGCAGGTGGGGCCGGGCCGGGGCGTGCGGGGCGAGGCCGATCACCGCCGCGACCAGGCCTTCCAACTCGGCCGGCGGGGCTCCAGGCGCCCGCCCCGCCTCCGGCGCCAACGCCCGCACGACCGCGGCCTTCTCCCCCTCGACCACCACGGTGCGCGCCACCCGGGAGCTGTCGACCACCCGCAGCCCAAGCCGCTCGGCGAACGCGGCGACCCGCGCCAGGTCGGCGGCGGCGGCGGCGTGACGGGCCGCAAACTGCTCGCGCGACATCACCGCGGCCGCTGCGCCCGGCCCG
>CAZNIX010000081.1:0-13438 GCA_964573125.1 uncultured Thermoanaerobaculia bacterium | reverse complement strand
CCGGCCTGTGGACCGGCGCTCAGGTCCGGCGCTGGCGCTCGCCCGCGCCGCCCTCGCCGCCGCCGCCCGCCTTCGCCGCCGGCGACCGCTTCCCCGCGGTGCCGCTGGTCGCCGAAGACGGCGCGCCGGCGGCGAGCGACGATCTCTTCGCCGGCCGCGGCGGCGTCGTCGTGTTCCTCGACCCCGACTGCCCGGCGTGCACCGCCGCGCTCGGGGTCTGGCAGTCGCTGCTCGAGTCGGGCGCGCTCGCCGGCGTGCCGGTAGCCGGGATCTCCGCGGCGCCCCCGGAGGCGCTCGCCGCCTATCGCGCCCGGCTCGGCCTCGGCTTCCCGCTCTACTCCGACCCCGGCGCGCGCTTCGCGCGCGAGCACGGCGTGACCATGGTGCCGACCACGGTCGTCCTCGACGCCGGCGGCACCGTCCGCCGCGCCGGCTACCTGCCGCCGGAGACGCTCGACCCGGAGGAGATCGTCGAGCTGGCAGGCGGCTGAAGCCGGCCATCGAGGACGGTTCGCGGGGCGGCGTCGGGCGGCTCCGGGCCGCGGTAGGTCGAGCCGGGAAGGCGTAGTAGAGTCGCCCGCGGATGCCGCTTCCCGACGAGATCCTGGCCGAGGCGACGGTGCTGTTCCACGACGTCCGCGCCGAGGACATCGACCCCGAGGTCCACGCCCCGTTCGTCATCGCGCGGGTCCTGGACCGCGGCACCTTGCGCAGCGTCAAGGCCCTGCTCCGCCACTACGGGCGCGAGCGCATCCGGCGCTTCTTCCGCGAGGGCGGCGCCGGCCGCGTCTCGCGGCGGACCGTGCCGCTGTGGGCGGCGTTCCTCCAACTGGCCCCCGACGAGTGCACGCCGAAGTCCTCACCGCGTCCCAGCTCGCCGTTCTGGACGGCCTGAAGCCGATCCCGGCGGTCCGCGAGTTCTATCTCGCGGGCGGCACCGCGCTCGCCCTGCGCCACGGCCACCGGCGCTCGATCGACTTCGACTTCTTCCGCCCGACCTCGTTCGACGTCCAGCAACTGGCGCTCGCGCTCGAGCGCGCGTTCGCCGACTTCGAGCGCCTCCCGACCGGGGAGCAGACGCTCTACGTTCGGCTGGTCCGGGTGACGACCTCGTTCTTCCTCTACCCCTATCCTCGGCTCGAGGATGCGGAACCCACGCCTTGGGGTTTCGGTCTCGCCTCCGACGCGGACATCGCGGCGATGAAGATCGAAGCGATCGCCGGCCGCGGATCGCGGAAGGACTTCGTCGACCTGCGTGTGCTGTGCCGTACCGGGATGACGCTCGACGGGGCCTTCGGCCTGTTCGATCGCAAGTACGGCACGCAACGGAGCGATCGCTACCACCGCCTCCGCGCCCTGACCTATTTCGACGATGCCGAGCGCGAGCCGATGCCCGAACTGCTCGTGCCGTTCGACTGGGACGAGGCGAAGCGCTTTTTCACCGCCGAGGCGACTCACCTGCTCGCGGCCGAGACGGCCTGAACGGGCCGGGCCGAGCGCCGAGCGGGCTCAACCGCTCCCGCCCCGGCCGGTGAGGCGGAACCAGGCTTCGCGCAGGCGCCAGAAGCGGCTCGCGCGCAGGGCGGCGATCCGCTGTTCGAGGACGTGCTTCTCCCAGCCGAGCCGGTGGACGGCGGCGTCGAGCTCGGCGACCCGACGGCTCTCGCCGGCGAGGGCGGCGCGCACGCCGCGCAGCTCGGCGAGCGCCCGCTCGCGCTCGTCGCGCAGGGCGGGCCCCCGCATCAGGTCGAGGTAGAGGTTGGCGGTCTCCAGCCGGCCGGCGTGGATCACCGACGACCCGCGCGCCGAGCGGGCGGTGACCACGATCAGGTCGGCGGGCGAGAACGGCTCCGCGGCCTCGAGGCGCAGCGCCCAGGACGCCCGCTCCGCCGCCGCGCCCAGCTCGGCCCGCGCGTCGGGCCGGGGCAGCACCGGCGTCACCTCGGCCGCGACCGCGCCGTTGAGCGCGACGGCGACCCGCACCTCGCCGGCGGCGGCGTCGCGCTCGGCCGCCCAGCCGGCGATCATCAATCGCTCGGGGCTCTCGAAGTAGCAGGCGTCGAGGTAGCCGCGCGGCCCCGGGCGGAGGTCGAGGCGCGCGAAGTCGGCCGCCGGCTCGGGCACGACGACGTAGAGGTCCTGGGCGTGCCAGAGCGCGCTCGGGAAGCAACGGTGCGATGCGCCGCCGGCCGCGGCCTCCGCGATCGCGCGCGCCATGAGCTCCGCGCTCACCCAGGTCGAGCCGTACTCGTCCCCGGTCAGGCGCCGGCTCTCGCTGAGCGTCTCGAAATGGAAGCCGCCCGGCGGCATCGCGCGCCCCGGGAGCAGGGCCGCCGGCCCGTGCGTGCTCACCACCAGGACCCCGCCCGGAGCGAGGCGGCGGTAGAGCCAGCGCAGCCAGGGGACGAACCGCCGCTCGGGGAGGTGGGAGAAGAGCGAGGCGACGAAGATCGCGTCGAACCCGGTGTCGAGCGCGAGGTCGTCCGGGTCGGCGGTCGAGACGAACCCGTCGACCTCGAACTCGCGGCGCTGGAACGCGACCGCGTCGGGGTCGATGTCGGCGACGGTGAGCCGGATGCGGTCGCGGTCGGCGTGAAGGTGGCGCGTCATCCGGCCGTAGCCGCTGGCGAAGTCGAGCACCCGGACCGCGCCCCGGTCGCCGAACCGCCAGCGGAGCGCCCGCCGGAGCAGCTCCGCGGCCATCCAGCCGGTCTGGAAGTACCCGACCAGCGCGGCCTCGATGCTCCCGCAGTGGGCGTGGAGGAGGCTCGCGAGCATCTCGTCGCGCCCGTCGATCGCGAGCGGCACCTCGGGCCGGCCGATCGCGTCGAGGTAGGCGACGACCGCCGGATGCGGCCGCGCCGCGCTGTGGGCGAGAGTCATGGCCGGTCAGATTACGATGCCCGGCCGGAGCTGTCACGTGGCTGTGCTTATGGGCGACGGGCGCCTCGGCGCTCGGGGAGTCGCCTTCTGGCAGGCGCGGTCAGACGGCGCGTCTCCGCTGACACTCGCAACAGGGATCGTAGCGCCTCGTTGACCGCGTCGGAACCCCGAAAGGCCTTGGCGACGTCGGGCTCGAGCACGACGACGTTGGCGCCTTCGGCAAGGAGTCGACGGTAGTATTTGCCGCGAACGGCGGTCGAATAGTCGAACTCGTACTCGGGGCGCATGTCATCGAGATCCGTCTGCCTCTTAGCCTTCATGTCTCTTCCTCTCCCGCGAGGTTGCACGACGCGTAGACATTCGGTCCATGGGCAGCGTAGGTGATACAATCTCTTTTCTTTCCATATCCTTAGTTGCCGATCAGACTGGATCTCGACGATCCTAACCACGACCGGCTCCTTACTCACGAGCTCGATCCTGACTGATCTCCGAGGAGAGCCAGCGCGCGAGCGGCAATCATTCGGACTTCCTCGACCCTCGGGTCTTCCAGCAAGCGTTCCGGCGGGGCGCCCTGCTCGACCTGTGATACCGCCCGATCGAGATCTTTCAAGGCCGCGAAGGCTTGCTCGCTAAGTTCAGGAGGGCGTCTGCCGGTGTCGAGTGCAGGGCTGAGGCCGGTATCGTCAAAGACCTGGCAGGCCTGCTCGTCGAAGGACGACACCACAGGGCCTTCCGATGCCAGCCAGGCGCGGCGCTGATACTCCGCGTTTGATAGGTCTCGCAGCGCCTCGATGAGCTGCTTCACGTTGATCATCCTGCTTGGTGCTCTTCGGCGCCCAGGCGGCGGCCGCTCAAAGCAGTCTGGGTCCCACGGCCCTCTCTCTCTAGGTCCCGTGGCGCTCGCGCACCTCGCGACGCGCCTCTTCTAGCAGCTCCTGGTAGTTCGCCTGCAGCGGCTCGGTCAGCGCCTTCTCTAGCTGGCCCTCAAGAGTCCAAAGGACGTGCTGCTCGGCTTGATCCACACGCAACCGAGCGTCAGCCGAATCGACGCGAGCCAGCCACTCGAAGAAGACCAGCGCCTCAGCGCGGGTCAGATGCAGAGCTACCTGATTAGTACCGCCCACTCAGACCTCCTCAGCTCAGCGCAGTCGCAGGCGGGTATCGTCTTTGCCCTCTTTGACTCTTCGAACCGCAACCTGCCAATCGTCCCATACGGCGGGGTCAGCAGTGCTACCGTCCTCTAGTATGCTCATGCTGCCAAGAAGAGCACCGAGGTCGTCTGACTGGATGCGACGATAGATCGCCTCGAGGAATACAAACATTGCTTCATAAGCCTGCTTGCTCGTGAGGAAATCGGCCATATGCATTGTCTCCCTACAAGCCGGCGAGCCCCGTGTCTGAATTGAACCCTCTCGGAGTTTGGTTGAGCCCACCGTTCTGAATGACACCGTTGCGGCTCTGGACCCAAACCTGGGTGCCGTCATCGAGTATGCGCGCAGACCAGACGTTCCCAAATCTGTCTGTCCCGAGCGTCGCAGCGGGGTCGTTCGCCACTTCCTGCAGGAGCCTTCGACTCGCTGCGGTGTCCCGGAGATGACCGCGGGCATCCCGGAAGATATGCCTCAGTTGCGACGGGTTCTCGGGCATGCGTACAGCCGTTCTCGTGACCGCCCCCGCCCGCGCCGCGGTCGCCGCCCGCGCCACCCCGAAGACCAGCGCCAAGTCCTCCATGAATCGCAACGCTCCGCGCCCCTCATACATCCCGCGCTCGAACGTGCCCTCGGCCTCCGAGGCCTGCATGAAGGCGTGGACGGTGTGTCCTACCGGCAGCTCAAGCGCGTAGTTCCCAAGCCTGGCCAATGCCTCCTCGCGAAGCACCGCGTACTCTGCCCAGAAGCCCTCGGCTCCACCCTGCACTGTCGCACGGTACAGGCGGTTGTAGACCCTAATGGCCCACTCAGCCTCCAGTTCGTAGCGCTCGATGAGCGGCGGCAGAATCGCCGCCCGGTCCTTGTCGGTCAGCGCCCGGTACTGGTCGTATCCCTCGGCCCACAGACCAATCACCCGGCCAAACCGACGCTTCACGTAGTCGGCCAGCTCGTCGCCGACGATGAAGGTGTAGGTGCCGATCTGAATCTCGACCTCGAGTCCGAACGGATCGCCGAAGACGATCGGATTGTTCAGGGCGTACTGGTAGAGACTCGGCGAATCCGCGTAGCCCATCGGGTCGGTGGTCAAGAACCGGCCTAGCTCGGGATCGAAGTACCGGTGGCGCATGTAGACCAGACCGGTCTCGGGGTCGTGCGCGAGGCCCTTGAACCCGAGGCGATTTGCCACTGTCGACGCGCTCGCCCGGCGCGGATCGGGAGCTACGTAGACGGTCCGGCTCTCTGTGCCCGAGGTGAGTGTGACCGAGGTGCTGAGGGCCTCCGCCAGCCCGAGCCCGGCGAGATCGAGCGGCGCGGTCGAGATCGTGACCTCGTGGTTGCCCGGGCCGAGTTCATCGTCGGCGAGGAGCGTGTAGCGGTCGGCGTTGAGGGCCCAGCTCACAGCGGCACCGTCGACCGTGATCGCCGCCGCCGCGCCGGCCAGGTCCGGCTCCTCGGTCAGCTCGATCTCGAGGCGGCCCTCGCGGACGAGAACCTGCGCGAGGCGGGGGCGCGTGGCGTCGTGGAGGATCGTGTCGGCGGCGGGCCAGGGGAAGGTCAGCTCCAAGGGCTCGGCCGGACGGTTGAAAAAGAAGTCGGTCAGAGCGGCCGGCGCGATCGCCAGCCGCACCTCCGTGCCCGCCGCCGGCGGATCGGTGGTGGTCACGATGAGCCGCCGGCGTGCCTGGCGACCCGTATCCACCGGCTGCGTCACCTCGATTGGCAGCGCCGTACCGCCGGCCGTCTCGATCAACGCAAAGTCGCCAGCCGCGACCGCGGCGCCGAGCGCGGCCATCGAGACCTCCTCGGAGACCTCGATCAGCAGCTCCCCGCCAGCGCTCCGCACCTGTTCGATGGCTGGAGGCGTCAGGTCTACCCAGATCGCCCGCTCGCCATAGGGGCTGTAGGTGTAGCGCTCGACCGGTTTGCCTTGGGCGTCGGTGAGCGCCACGAGGTTGCCCGTCGAGTCGTAGACTGGCAGGTGCGTTGCTTCGAGGGTCCCGTCGCCGTCGAGATCGGCCTCGAGGCGGACGGCTTCGTCGAGCCCAAGGCCCCACGTGCGCCGTTCACTGAGCACACCGTCGCGGTAGATCTCAACCGGCTGCCATCCGGCCCACACCGTCTCCTCTGTTGACCCGAGTCGAACGGTGCGCACCCGGCGGTTGAAGGCGTCGTACTGGTAGCGGGCGATCTCGGCACCGACGGCATCGGTGACACGGGTGAGCCGATTGCGCTCGTCGTACGAGAAGCGCAGGTCCCCCTTCTCCGCGAGGTTCCCGTTGGCGTCCCAGGCAAGCGGCACACCGCCGACGGACGCCGGGCGGTTCCGACCCGAAGCGTCGAGCGGAAGAGCGAGTGTCTCCGGCACGCCCTCCTCCGCGCGACCGCGGGCGAGCAGGTTCTCCGCCGTGTCGTACGCGAACGTGAAGGTGTCCGGCACTCCGGCGAGCGCCGCGGGTGTCGCGGCCGTGTTGTTGGGGAACGCGGTTGCCGGGTCGGCGAGATCCGCGGCGACCACGAGACGCCCGGCGGCATCGTGTGCGAAGGCGAAACCCCTATCGTTCTGGTCGCGCCGCGTTTGCGCGGTCTTGAGGCCCCGTGGGCTCCAGGAGATCCGCTCGCCGAACACGTCGTGGCCGCCCATGTCCGCGATCGCTCGCTCGAGCATGCGACCGGCGGGGTCGAACGTGACTGTGCCGGTGAGCGCACCCCCGCCGAGGTCCTTGCCCGCGACACGGGCAACGCCCCGGAAGCCGTACGCCGCCGCATGACTCGCTCCTGAGGAGATGCTCTCCGGCCGCCCGAGAGCGTCGATCCCGTGGATGATGGCGTGGCCGGACGGATAGTTCATTTCCGCAAGCGAGTCGGCGTCGTCGTACGCGTACGCAACGGTGCGACCGGCGGCGGTCTCGCTCGCAAGGCGGGAGAGCGAGTCGTACGAGCGCGTGACGGTCACGGAGCCGCTCGTCGCCTGGGTGAGCCGCCCAAGCCCGTCGAGCGTGTACGCCTCGGGGACGGCGCCCACCACTCCTGCTCCCGGCGCCACCGCGCGGCTCACGTGCCGGCCGAGGGCGTCGTGGGTGAAGGTGACCACCGAGCCCGTGGGCTGGTTGATCTGCGTGAGATTGCCCGCGGGGTTGTATGCGTACGTCTCGACCGTCGAATCCGGATAGGTGACCGAGGTGAGCCGGCCGAGGGGATCGTATTGGTAAGTCGTCGTCTGACCCAATGCATCGGTGTACCTCACCACCCGCCCCGCCGCGTCGTAGCTGTAACTGACCGCGATCCCCTCGGGCCGCGTCTCGCTGAGGAGGCGCCCGAGCGAGTCAAAGGTGCGGGCGGTGAGGTTGCCCTCGGCGTCGATTGAGACGATCGGGTTCGAGTGCGCATCCCAGAGGGTCTGTTCACGATTGCCGAGCGCGTCCTCGCTCCACAGGCGGCGTCCCAACGCGTCGTATCCCACGTCGAACGAAACCGAGGCCGCGCCGCTCGCGGACTGCTCGATCTCGACGAGGCGCGTCATGTTCCCCGCGGGGTCGTAGGTGAGCGCGGTGACGTTCCCCGCCGGGTCGGTGGCGGCTGCGAGCCGCTCGGCGGCGTCATACGTCCGCGTCGTCACGCGCGAGAGCGGATCGGTCGCGGTGAGGAGGTTGCCGGCCGGGTCGTAGCCGAAGCTGGCGACGAGTTGCTCCGCTCCCGAGGGGTTGCTTCCGGTCCAAAGGAAGCGCTTCGCTTCGACCTCTCGACCGAGCAGGTCGTAGGTCGCGCCTGAGCGAGCGAGGAGCCCGCCCGACGAGTTGAGCCGTCGTTCCTCGACCACAAGGTTGTCGTCACCGTAGCTCGTCTCGGCGCGGTTGCCGAGCGCATCGACCGACGCCGAAGGCCGGCCGTAGCCGTCGTACTCGGTGAGCCAGGCCTCACCGCGAGCGTCCGTGCGGGTGACCCTTCGTCCATCGAGGTTGTAGCTGAAGGTTTCGGTGGCTGCCGGGGCGGTGCCCACGCCCGCGGTGACCGAGGTGGGAAGCCCCCGGCCGTCGCGCATCCACTCGGTAACCGTGCCCACGGGGTCGGTGGTCCGCACCAGAAGGAAACCCGCGTCATACTCCTGAGTCGTCTCCACCACCTGGCCGCCAGGCACCACGGTGTGCGCCGACGAGAGGAGTTCCGCGAGCACGCCGTACGTGAACTGCGTCACGGCGTGCGTCGTGCCGTCTCCGATCGGGTCGCGGCGCTCGATGACGTTCCCGCTCTCGTCGTGGAGGTAGTGCGTGGTGTAGCCGAGCGCCGGCGCGGCCGAGCCGTCCTGCGCGGGCGTCGTCGCCGCGGTCTCCTCCACCACCCACCCGAGCTCGTTGTACACCGTCTCGTGCCGCACGCCGCGCGGGTCGATCATGGCGGTCACGCGCCCGAGCTGGTCGGTCTCGTAGCGGGTGGTGATCGCGAGCCCTCCCGGGTCGACGACCGTGCTTTCGAGGTGGCCGTTCGAGGAGCCGCTCGAGTGGTAGCGGTACTCGGTCGCGTGGCTGTTGGGGTTCGTGACCCGGGTCGGCTGCCCGAACGCGTTGTATTCGATCGCCGTGACGCTCGCTTCGGGCGTGCCCAGGGCGCGGGTGACGCGGACGGGGAGCCCGAGCGAGTTGCGCTCGATCGTGGTCACGCCGCCGCGCGGGTCGGTGACCCTAGTCGGCTGGTTCGTCCGCGGGTGGTGCGCGAAGGTGGTCGCGAGCGCGCCCGAGCTGCCGTTCGTCCCCCTGCTATCCGGGATCACGGTGATCGAGAGGAGGTTCCCCCGGCTGCGCACGTCGCCCGAGCTGCCGTAGGTGTACGCGGTCGTCCGGCCAAGTGGCGAGGTCTCGAGCGTCACGAGGCCATCGGCGTCATAGGCGGTCTGCCGGATCGCGCCTGCCGGGTCGGTGAACTCGGTTGGATGGCCGTCCGCGTCATGCTCGTAGACCCACGGCTGCCCGCGCCGGTCGGTGACGGTGGTCGTTCGCCCGGTGAAGTCATAGGCGATCGAGAGCGGATGCCCGCCCCAGGTCTCCCCGGTCACCTCCTCGGCGCGCCCGTCGCCGTCCACGTCGCTGTAGGAGAGCTCGAGCCAGGTCTCGCCGCGGGCGTCGGTGATCGAGGTCAGGTTGTCGCGGGCGTTCAGCGCCGCGGCGAGATCGCCCGAAGGCGGCGTCTCGTAGGTGTACGTCGTCGTAAGACCGGACGGGAACGTGGCCTCGCCCACGGTCACCGCGGGCGACGTGGCCGAGGCAAGGCGTCCGTGCGCGTCGTATGCGTAGGTGACGGTGCGGTCGGCGAAGTCGCGGATCGAGGTGATCCGGCCCGCGCCGTCGTAGGAGAGCGCGTAGCGGCGGCCGAGGTCGTCCTCCACCCAGATGAGGCGGCCGGAGAGGGTGTACCCGAAGCGCAGTTCGTTGCCCGTGTCCGCCGAGTCCTTGGCGGCGTCGGCGAAGGCGATCCGCTGCCCCCAGCGGTCGAACCGGTGGCGGTTGAACTGTGCGTCGATCAAGAGCCAGCCGGAAGAGTTCCGGGAGAGATCGGCGAAGAAGCCCGGAGGCGGCCGGTAGCGGTCGCTGTCCTTCACGAAGAGCTCGCGCCTGCCGCGGCCGTCGTAGAACCAGAGGTCGCCGTTCGGGAGCTCCCTGAGGCGCACGCGGTAGCCGAGCTCCCAGCCGGGACCCAAGGGACCGGAGCCCACGGTCCCGCTCCGGTAGGTGCGGGTGAAGGCGACGTCCATCCCGCGCCCGCGCACGAAGAGATCGGTCACCGTGTGGGTGAACTCTCCGGAGTGCAAGAGCGTCCCCAGCGCGACTTCCCCCGAGCCCGTCGAGGGGTTCAGCCGCGGCTCCTGGCGCACCGAGGGCGCGACGTCCCAGGGCACGCTCTCGATCGATGTCTCCGCCTGTCGGAGGAACGAGTCCGGGTAGATTTGCAGCAACCACTCCCGCAGCGCGGGCGAAAAGCGCACCTGGATCGCATAGCCGGACAGGAGCTCCCGCGCCGCGGCGGACACGCCTTCCTCCTCGGGGTCGCAGCGCGGGCAGAGCGCCTCCTCGGCGGGAGTCCGCGCGTACGCACGCGAAGCCCGCAGGTCCGAGAGGACCACGACGGGCTCGGATTCGTACATCATGTAACCTTCCTGCCACGGCACGTCCGACATCCGCCGCATGGCGAGCCCGTTCTCGCCCACCAAGGCGGTCGGCGGGAGCCCGGGGAGAAGCGCCGGGTCCCCCTGCGGGTCGATCGGCCCACCCTGGGGTCCCAGGCTCACCACATCGACCTTGACCTCGGGACCTGCCCCGCCGGGGATCGCCATTCTGATCTTGAACGCCCCAGGGACGTTCGGGCCGGCCGAGATCGCCCCCATCACGCCCCCCCTCTGAGCGAACGGGGCGGCGCGGGCGAGATTCTGGAGCGCCTCGAGCGCGGCGGCGCCACGGAGGGGCTCGTCAACGGGTGCGGCGGGTGCTGGGCGTTCCTGCGGGCTCTCGCGGGGTTGGTTCGTAGCGGCGTCTCCGGTCGTCGCCGCGGCGACGAGGAGAGCGGCGAGCGCTAGGCTCCACGCCCGCGCCGTCGTGGCCGCCTCGGAGGGCTTGAGCTTGTTCATGACGCTTCGGCACGCCTGTCGATCCATGCTTCGCTCGCGGGGAACGCGGAGCGCGGTCGGCTTCGCCGTGCGACCGGAAGCCCTCCGGCGTCCGTCACCGGGCGAGGGAGCTGTCCAGACACGGCGAGCGATCGGCAGATAGCCGCACATACATCCTTGTTTTCGCGAGCGATGGTACAACGCCTGCTGTGGTGAAGGGAAGGTCTCCCGCGGATCAAGTGCCACATGCGGCAGGACTCGGTGGACACGACGCGCCTGCTCCGCGCCGCGCTCCGCCTCAATCCAGTGCGGCTAAAGAAGAAGGCGGCTCGAAGCGCAGCGACGGGTCGTTGCGTGCCTGGCGCAGGTAGTCGGCCAGGTGCTCGACGAGCTCGCGGCTGACCGCCTCGCGGCTCGCCGCCTCGACGAAGACCACGAGCGCGGCGAGCGCCTCGCGGTGGACGTCCTGGGCGCGGAAGATCGGCACCATCGCGCGCGCCAGCTCCTGCACCTCGCCGGTGCGGCCGTGGTCGAGGTAGAGCAGCGTCAGCTCCAGCGACACCAGCGCCGCGTCGTAGCCGTGCTCGCGACGGGCGAAGCCGTCGCGCGCTTCGAGGAAGGCCGCCTCGGCCTCGGAGGACTCGCCCAGGCCGCGCGCCACCTTCGCCTCCACCCACCGGCGGCGCAAGACCGTGGGCTCGTCGGGGTAGCTCTCGTAGAGGCTGCGGTTGTCGTCCAGGAGCTTGCGCGCCTCGCGGTAGGCGCCGGCGTCGGCCAGGTAGCAGGTCAGGTCGTGCTGCGCCCACAGGTAGAGCCGCAGGTCCTCGCGGTGGTCGAGAAGGCTCAGCGCCTCGCGGTGTGTGGCGATCGCCGGGTCGATCTCGCCTTGCTGGTGAAGGATCTGGCTGCGAATCAGGAGGTTTCGACCTGCGAGGTGCTCCTCGCCGAGAGTGCGGTAGAGCTGCACAGCGCGGTCGATCAGGTCCATCGCCTCGTCGTAGCGGCGCTGCGCGCGGCGCAGGGAAGCGGCCAGGCTGCAGATCTCGGCGCGCACCAGCTCGCTCAGCTCGTCGAGCGGGTGCAGCGCCCGGCTCATCGCCTCCTCGGCCGCCCGCAGGTCGCCGGCGGCGCGCAGTGCGTTGGCGCGGTGCGCCGCGGCCAGGGCGAGCAGCTCGAAGGAGGGATCACCGTCGAGCACCAGGAGCTTGCCGCGCAGCGCCACCTCGAAGGCCAGCTCGGCCAACTCGCGGGCGCGCTGCGGCTCGTTGTAGACCGCCTCGCGGCTGGCCCGGATCAGCCGATCGGCCAGGAAAGGGTTGCGGAAGCGCGTGCGGGCGCGCTCGACGAGCGCCCTCTGTTGCTCGAAGCTGAGACCTTCGAGCGCGCGCAGTTCCTCCTCGGCCTTCTGATCGAGCCGTCGCAGCTCGTCGACCAGGTGGCCGAGGAGCATGCGCAGGATCGCCAACTCCGACGACTTGCGCGGCTGGTTGATCTCTTGGAGGAAGGCGAGATGCTCGGCCCGACAGGTCGGGCAGAGCGCCCGGGCGTGGCCGCGGTAGCGGCGATTGATCTGATCGGTGGTCAGCTCCCCCCGTGCGAGGGCGCGGTAGTGCTCCCGCATGACGTGGCGATCCGGCATGACTTCCCTCCCTGTCTTTCTTAGTTGAGCGACGGGCAGGATGTGGGACAGCCGGAGCGAGAAAGCCGGCACGCCGGGCCGCCGGCGTGCCGGCGCTGGCTGCCGCCTACCCGTTGGGATCGATCGTGGGGCCTTCGTCGCCGTCGTCGCTGTTCTCCTCGCCCGCGGGCGCAGGAGCAGGCGGCGGCTCGGGCGCGATCACCGCGGCGAGCAGCCGTTCGAGCGGCGCCCACAACCACGACAGCACGCCGCCGCGGTCGGTTGTGGCGCGCGGCTCCGCTGCTGCGGCGGCCACGGCCACGGGCGGCCCTGCGGCCAGGAGCACGACGCAGAGCACGGCCGCTGCCGTGAGAGTGCGGGTGAGCTTGCGGAGCATGGAGTCCTCCCTTCCACGGATCGCGCCGCCGGCGACGTGCCGGTGCACGTCCGCATCTACACAGGATCGTGACGCTTATGGCCGGCAGGGGACGGGCCTGCGCGTAGGGCGTGGCCCTGTCGGCTCCTCGGCCGAGCCGGCCGGCGCAGGCGGCAGTCTGCTAGACGGAGCGCAGCGAAGCCGCCACGCGGCCCGTCCTCGACGCCCTCATCCCCCGTCGACAAGGCGCCCGATAGGCCGCCCGCTTAGCGCCGCCGCCCCGTCTCCGAGCGCGGGTAGATCACCACCCGCCGGTAGGGGTCGACGCCGCGGCTCTCGGACGGCAGATGGTGCTCGGTCGCGACCTCGTGCTGGAGGCGGCGCAGGTGGCTGCCGCGCGGCGGCAGCTCGACCGGCCGCCCTGCGTTGGCGACCTCGACCGCGGCCTCGCGCGCCTCGGCGACCGCCGCCTCGCGGTCGCGCGCCGGGCCGCCCTCGGGGAACATCGCGCGCAGGAACTTCTCCATCTGCGGCACGGTGTTGCTGCGCAGCAGATGGAGCGGCGCGCCGCGCGCCTCGGCCTCGCGGAGCTTGCGCGGCCGCCGCCGCTCCTGCGCCTTGGTGGTCAGGAGCACGTCGGCGTCGAGCGGATCGTCGACCAGGTAGACCGGCACGCGCAGCTTGTCGATCGCGTGCTCGAGGCGGCTCCTGGCGACCGCGTAGGGGAAGATGCGCAGGATGCGGCTCGGCCGCGCCGGCGCCGCCGCCGCGGCGCCGCGGCGCGGCGTTCCCGGACCGCCGGCGGCCTCCTCCCACCG